>DAIRVP010000010.1:0-6004 GCA_036802765.1 Candidatus Rokuibacteriota bacterium | reverse complement strand
TCGGCGTCACGCCCGCGGCGACGTAGCAGCGCGCCATGACCTCGCCCCACTGCGCGACGTCGGCCGCCGTGTACGGATTGAGGATCGGATTGCCGGTGGTGCCACTCGACATGTGCACGCGGCGATAGCCCGCGCCGCACGCGAGGCCGTACGGATACGCATCGCGAAGCTCGTCTTTCGTAAGAAACGGCAGCCGCGCCCAGTCGTCGACGCGCTTGACGTCCTCGGCGCGCACGCTGCCGAGCCGGCGCCGCCAGGCGGGGTTCGTCAGGCAGCGCGCGAGGGTCGCGCGCATCCGCTGAATCTGAAGATGCGCCAGCGCCTCGGGGTCGAGCGTCTCCAGCTCAGGCTGAAACATCGCGCACGCGAGTATACGCGCCGGCTCATGGCGCCGGTGACCGACAACCCCACATGAGGGTCGTGGGAACTAGTCGCCGGGGCTCAGAAGAACAGCATGGCGATGATGAAGAGGACGACGAAGACGCCAGCGGCCGTATAGAACCAGCGAAGGATCTTCTGCCGCAGCTCGCGCTCGGCGCGGGCCTCGGCCGCCCTGGCGATCAGGAAGTCGCGATCGAGAGCTTTTTGCTCGGATCGGCCGTCCGCGTTGTCGGCCACGCGTCCCTCCCCACCTCCGATCCTAGCCGATCGGACCGCGGGGCGGCAGAACTTCGCGCAGGCCGCGGTGGACGGTGCGGCGCATCATCCAGCGGACGGCGAGCAGATCGATGAAGGCCGGCAACGCGCGGTTCCGGATGCCGAACTTGGAGCGCCCGAGCGTCCGCGGGCGATGGTGCACCGGTACTTCGACGACGCGCCAGCCGGCGATGCGCAGTAGCGTCGGCACGAACCGATGCATGCCGGAGTACGGCGGAATGGCGGCCGTGCATTCCCGGCGCATCGCGCGCAAGCTGCACGCGCTGTCGATGACGTGGTCGCCGCTGATGCGGTTGCGGACAGCGTTCGCGATGCGGGACGAGAGTCGCTTGTGCCACGTGTCGCGCCGTCGCGAACGGTAGCCGACGGCCGCGTCGGCATTCTCCATCGCCGCCAGCAGCAGCTCGATATCACGCGGATCGTTCTGCAGATCCCCGTCCAGCGTCACGACGATCGAGCCGCGCGCAGCGCCATAGCCCGCTTTGAAGGCGGCCGACAGCCCCGCGTTGCTCTCGAATGACAGCAGCCGCACCCGCGGGTCGCGCTCCATGAGCGCCTGGACGGCGGCAGCGCTGCCATCCGTCGAGCCATCGTCGACGAAGATGATCTCGGTTCGGTGGCCGACCTTGGCGAGCGCCGCGTCGAGCTCTTCCCAGAGCAGCGGCACGTTGTCGACCTCGTTGAACATCGGCACGACGACGGAAAGCTCAACCTCGTCGCTCACGGCACCCCCTGTCCGACCAGCACCACCACGCGATCGCGCAGCGTGGCGGAGGCGAGCACACGCCAGCCCGCGCCCACGCTCGGCGCCATCGTCTCCCACACGGCCCCCGGCATGATCACTCGGGCTCGCGGGTCGGTCGCGAGCCGCTCGTGAACTTCCGCCTTCGTCGGCAATTCGATCACCGGATGCCGCATATAGATGTCGTAACTGAGACGCAAGTCGGGATGGCCGAAGATCGGGGCGTCGGCCGGAAGCCCCGCGGCGGCCGCCGCGCTCAGCGGGCGGATGTCAAACGTCTGCGTATAACGGGGCGGATACGTGATGCCGAGCACGATGAACATGCCGGCCAACGCGAGCCCGAGCCCCACGGCCCCGCGCCGCACGGCACGCCCCCGCACTCCGAGTATGAGCGCCGCCGCGGCGCCGAGGGCGAAGATCGCCAGCACGGCGCGCTCCCACGCCGCGGCCGGCAGGTACGCCCGGTCCTCCGCTATCAACGCGCCCGCCATGACCGGCTGGAGCGCGGGCACCGAGACCAACACCGCGATCACGATCGCGAATACCGCGGCGGCCAGCGCGCCCCACCGAAGCACGCGCTCTGCACGGCCCGTGACGGGCGCCGTCACGACATCGGCCGTCAGCAGCGCAAGGCCCGGCAGCACCGGCAGAATGTACCGGGCACGGAAGTGGCCCGACATCGCGAAGAGCAGCCACAGCGTCGCCGTCCAGAGGATGATCCGAAGGCGCGACGGATCGGGACGCTGTCGCCACCAGAACGGCGCGGCAGCGAGCAGCAGCGTCCAAGGCAGGAAGACGCTGAGCGGCTCCGTGAAGCTCTCGAGCCGTCCCGAAAGCGAGCCGGCGGCCGCGTACCAGCTTACGTAGTGCCCCGTGATCACCTTTCCCTGGAACGCTCCCGCGGAGCGCACGTGATAGGGCACGAGCCACACGACGCTCGACACTCCCAGGACCACGGCGGCTCCGAGGACCGGCCGCACCCGGCGCAACGCCCCCGCGCCATCGGTCAGCGCAAGCGCGACGACGGCGCCCGCGACGCCCGCGAGCGCCGCCGGGCCCTTGCTCAGGAGCGCGCCAGTGATGCAAACGTAAAACCCGAGCGTTGGAGCGAGCGACCAGCCGACGCTCGCGGCCCGGTTGAAGAAATACAAGGCCCAGACGAGCCACGCGCTGAGCGGCATGTCGGGCAAGACCTGGTGAGCCATGTCGAACTGGAGCGGCGTCGTGGCGAGCACGAGACCCGCGAGGGCCCCCGTCTTCCATCCCCACGCGCGCCAGCCGAGCGCGATCACGCCGGCGACGGCCGCGATCGACGCCAGCGCACCGGGGATCGCGGCGCTCGTCTCGGTGACACGTCCGAACGGCAAGGAGCTGACGGCCACACCCCAGTACGTCAGCTGCGGCTTGTTCAGGTATTCCTCGTGCCGCAGATCGGCGACCAGCCACCGACCATTCTCGAGGGCATCACGCGCCAGCAGCGCGACGCGCGCCTCGTCGGACGACCAGAACGGCCGACGGCCGGCGGGAATCGCGACGAGCACTGCGGAAAGGAGCACGACGCCAACGAGGCACGCGGCCACCGGCGCGGGGTGTCGGGCCATGCGTGCCAGCGTACACGACGCGAGCGAAGATCAAAACGATCTCGTCGGCGGCCCCGCCATTCCGAGATAGGCAGCGCGGATGCGCGGGTCGGCCACGAGCTCGGCGCTCGGGCCCGAGACGGCGATGCGGCCCGTCTCGAGCACGTATCCGCGCCCGGCCACCGCCAGCGCGCGTCGCGCATTCTGCTCGACCAGCAGCACGGTCACGCCGTCGCGATTGATGCGCTCGATGACGCGGAAGATCTCGCGCACGAGCCGCGGCGCGAGGCCGAGCGAGGGCTCGTCGAGCAACAACACGCGCGGCCGTGCCATCAGCGCGCGCGCGATGGCGAGCATCTGTTGCTCGCCGCCGGACAGCGTCCCCGCCCGCTGCCCTTGACGCTCGCGCAGCACCGGAAACGCCGCGTACGCTTCGGCGAGACGCTCGTCCACGTGCCGGCGCGGCGTCGTGTGCGCGCCGACCAGCAAATTCTCACGCACGGTGAACTCGCCGAAGATGTCGCGGCCCTCCGGCACGTGACCGATGCCGGCCGCCACGATCGCGTCCGGGGATGCGGCCGCCAGATCGCGACCGCGATAGAGGATCCGGCCGCGCTGCGGCCGGACCAGGCCCGAGATCGCGCGAAGCGTGGTGGATTTGCCGCTGCCGTTGGCGCCGAGCAGCGTGACGATCTCGCCCTCGCGCACGCTCAGCGAGACGCCGTCGAGCGCGCGGCGCTGGCCGTACGCCACGCTCATATCTTCGACCTCGAGCATGGCGGGCGCTATGTCGGCTCGACGGCGCCCAGATAGGCATCGAGGACCGCCGTATCGTTGGCGACCTCGCGTGGCGCACCCTCGGCGATCTTGCGACCGTCGTGCAGCACGACGACGCGATCCGAGATGCCCATGACCAGGTCCATGTCGTGCTCGACGACGATCAGCGTCAATCGCAGCTGCTCGCGCAGCCCCACGATGAGATCCATGAGAGCGCGGGTCTCCGTGGGATTGAGTCCGCCTGCCGGCTCGTCGAGCAGCAGGCAGCGCGGCTCGGCGGCCAGCGCGCGCGCCATCTCCAGCCGCTTCTGGCGGCCGAGCGGCAGCGCGCCGGCCTCCACGTCGGCCACATCGGCCAGGCCGAGTCGCTCCAGCATCGCCAGCGCGCGCTCACGCGCCGCACGTTCTTCGCGGGCGACGCGCGGCGACCACAGCGCGGCGGCCACGACGCCGCCGGCGAGCCGCGAGTGCAGACCGACACGCACGTTGTCGACGACGCTCAGCGGCCGGAACACCTCGGTGTTCTGAAACGTGCGCGCGATCCCCCGCCGCGCGATCGCGTGCGGCCTCAGCCCGAGGAGACTCTCGCCGGCGAAGGTGACGACGCCCGAGTCCGGCCGATAGAGTCCCGTTAGCACGTTGAACACCGTGGACTTCCCGGCCCCGTTGGGGCCGATGAGGCCGAGGATCTCGCCCTCCGCGACCTCGAAGCTCACGTCCGCGAGCGCTGCCAGTCCGCCGAAGCGGATGCTGAGATCGTGGACGGCGAGCAGCGCCACCTGCCGTCAGTCCGATTTCAGCCAGTCGGTCAGCGGCTTGAAGCGCCCTTTCTCCACGCGCACCCAGAAGCCTTGCTTTTGCGTCTCGTGATCGGGCCCGATCGTCAGCGGCGGCAGGATGCCGCTGTCGAAGCCGCGAACGTTCTCGAGCGCGCCGATCAGCGTCTCGCGCGTGAGATTCCGCCCGGCGCGCTTGGCGCCCTCGGAGAACAGCATCGCGGCGAAGTAGCCCGAGAGCGAGTAGCGATTGGGCTCGTTCTTGTCGAAGTACTTCTGCATCGCCGCGCGGTAGGCCTTGACGCCTGGCAGGTCGGACGTCAGCGGATCGGGCCACAGCGACAGGCCCTCGACGCCGTCGGCCGCGTCGCCGGCGAGCCCGAGATACTTCTCGTCGGTGAGCGGTCCCGACGACACCATCACCGCCTCCGTCCAGCCGATCTTCTGGCGCTCTTTCAGCGCCTGCGCGCCCGGCCCCGGCGTCAGGACGAGGAACGTGACCTGGGGCGACGCGGCACGCAATTTCGCGATCTGAGCGCTCACGTCGGTGACGCCGCGCTTGACCGGCTCGGCGGCCGCGAGCTTGAGGTTGTGGCGCGCGAGGTCCTTCTCGTAGGCGGTGAGAAACGCCTTGCCGTAGTCGTCGTCCTGGTAGAGCACGCCGAACGTCTTGAACTTCCGGTCACCGACCAGGTAGTCGATCATCATCTTGGATTGACGGTCGTAGAGCGTCATCCCGCTGAAGACGTACTTCTTGCCGCGGATCACCGGCGAGCCCTGGAAGGGGAACAGCAGCGGGACGCGGTTTTCTTCGAGGTACTCGAGCGTCGCCATCACGGGGGGCGTGCCCTGCGGCGCGATGACCGCGAAGATCTTGTCCTGCTCGACGAGCTTTCGCGTATTCGCCACCGCCTCCTGCGGCTTGTAGGCGTCGTCGTAGTAGACGGTGCGCAGCTTGCGCCCATTGATGCCGCCGGCATCGTTGATCACCTTGACGTACAGATCGACGCCGTAGCGCGTCGCCTGCTCGCCGGTATAGGCCAGCGGCCCCGAGAACGAGTTCGAGCAGCCGATCACGATCTCGGAATCGGTCACCCCCTGTTGGGCCTCCGCCGTCGCACCGCCGAGCAGGGCGAGCGCAACGAGGAGCGACACGGCGAAACGCATGGACAACCTCCTTGAGGCGGCCGCGATGCCGCCGGGCATGAAGCGCATACACGCGATGAGGACGAGGCCGAAGATCAGTGGGCGATAGTTCTGGAACGCTGCGAGCGAGTCGTGCAGCACGGTCACGATCGCCGCGCCCACGATCGATCCGGGCACGGAGCCGAGACCGCCGACGATGATCATCACGACGAAGTCGACCGACAGGAACACGTCGAAGGCATCCGGGGACAGAAAGCCGACCACGAACGCGAAGAGCCCGCCCGCGACGCCCGTGTAGAACGCCGAGAGGACGAACGCGAGCGTCT
>DAIRVP010000009.1:55453-56665 GCA_036802765.1 Candidatus Rokuibacteriota bacterium | reverse complement strand
GCCCGACGGGTCGGGGCCATTCCCCGCGGTGGTGTTGCTGCACACGTGTGGTGGTGTCGGCCGCCACATGCCCGGGTGGGCCGCGCGGTTGCAGCGCATCGGCTACGCGTCGGTCATCGTCGACAGCTTCACCCCTCGCGGTGGGACCGCGTGCTCGATTCCGACGTACTTCCCAGCCACGCTCGATCAGGTGACGGAGGACGCCTTCGCCGCGCTCGCGTGGCTGCGCGGTCGATCCGACATCGATCCCGAACGGATCGGCGTCATGGGTTTCTCGTACGGCGCGAGCGCGACCCTTCGCACGTCGAGCGCGCGGTACCGGAAGAGCGCGCCGGGTGGCGGATTCCGTGCGGCGGCGGCGTACTATCCGGTCTGTGTGAATCCTCGGCCCGACTGGCCGGCGGTAGCGCAGGAGCGCTCGAACAACCTCTTCGACGACATCGTGACACCCACACTCATCCTGGTGGGCGCCGACGACAGCGATACGCCGAACGTGGCGCAGAACTGCGCCGGCGAGGTGGCGCAACTCGCGCGGCAGGGACGGCCCATCACCATTCACATGTATCCGGATGCGGATCACGTATTCGATATTCGCCAGCCCGTCGCCGCGGCGAAGGCGTTCGAGGATCTCCAGGCGTTCTTCGCGCGATATCTCGGACGCGCGGCGCGATGAAGAAGCACCTCACCAGCTACAACGATGCGAAGGCCCGGCTACAAGGAGTAGAAGACGCGAATGGCGAGGACCGCGGTTGAAACTCGGCGCTACTTGAATTTCCCAATGGCGCTCCGAAGCGCTGGACGGAGCTCCTCCCAAGCTCGCATCGTGCCCGTCTTGACGTCTTCCCAGGCACCTCCGGAGGCGTGCTTCAGCTCAGACAGCTTTTCCTTCAGGACCTTGCGGCGAGCTTTCAGCTCGTTGATCAGCTTCTTGGCGTCCGCCTCGGCCTCGCCCGCCTTGGCTTTGAGCGCCTCGATCTCTGGCTCCAGGGCGGTGAGCTCTGCCTGAATAGTGCGGCGAAGCTCCTCGATGACTTGTTGCGCGCTCGGCCGAGGCTCGAACGACTCGATTTTCTTCTCCCATTTCTTTAGCTGCTCCTCGATGTCGTCCCTCAGCTCTTCGATGTGCTCGTAATATTCGGTCTTGGTCTCGGCGAGCTGCTTCTCCACCTTGGCCTTGAGCCGGTCCAGCTCAGCCCCCCAGGAGCGCAGCTG
>DAIRVP010000009.1:51912-55353 GCA_036802765.1 Candidatus Rokuibacteriota bacterium | reverse complement strand
CCGCTCTAGTGTGCCTGAGAAAACGCAACTTCGTTCAAGACATCTGCGGCTTGCGCGATACGATCGGCGCATGACCGCTCCCGTCACGCAGGCCGAGACGCTCGCGTCGATGCTGCTGGCGGCGGGTGAGGGAGCCCGGTTCTTCGGCGCGACGCAATTTCCTGGGCTCGATTGCCTGACCGCGACGTTCCGTACGCACGTCTATGCGCCCCACACGCACGAGACGTACGTCGTCGGCACGGTTCACGCCGGGTGTGAGACGTGGAGCGCCCGCGGAGCGCAACACTACGCGGGCCCGGGTGACGTCCTGTTCAACTTGCCTCTCGACGTCCATGATGGCGCACCGTTCGGTGATGGGTACTCGTACCGCATGACCTATCCCACGGTGGCGTTCATGCGGCAGGTGGCCAGCGGGGTGTGCGGACACCTCGTGAGCGCCACACCGACGTTCAAAGCGTCGGTGGTTCATGATCCCCTCGGTGCGCGACTCTTCGCCGATGCGCATACCGCCCTCGAACGCGGTCTCGATGCGTTGGCGGGCGAAGAGCTTTTGCTGCGTGCCTACGCCAGAATGCTTGCGCTTCATGCCGACATCCGGCCTGCGACGCTGGGTCGTGAGCCGGGGCCGATCGCGCGCGTGCGCGAGGCGATCGAGCAGCGATACGCGGAGTCCTTGATGCTCACGGAGCTGGCGCAGATCGCGCGGCTCTCCACGTATCATCTCATTCGCGCATTCCGCGCCGAGATCGGCCTCACACCGCATGCGTACCTGGTCGACGTCCGTGTGCGCCGCGCTCGCGACTTGCTGCGGGTGGGCCAGGCGCCGGCTGAGGTTGCGCTTGGCGTGGGGTTCGCCGATCAGGCGCACCTGACGCGCGCCTTCAAAGCACGGATCGGCGTGACGCCCGGCGCGTATCGGCGAGCGCTGCGCGGCTGAGCGCCGCGCCGATTTCGTTCAAGACCGCCGCGACAACATCAGCCATAACGTGCGGCGTGACATCAACCGCTGCCGCGCCTGGGTCCGAGTGGCGCGCCGCGCTCGTGGACATCACGCCGGCGATGGTCGCCGGCATGCCGTTCGCCGCGCTCTGTGGCGCGTTCGCCATCGTCAAGGGCTTGTCACCAGCTGAGGTGGTAGCCATGTCGCTCTTCGTCTTCGCCGGCGGCGCACAGTTCGCGGCCATCGAGATCTGGACTTTCCCGGTGCCGGTGTTCGCGCTCGTCGTGTCTACGCTGTTGATCAACAGTCGCCACGTCCTGATGGGCGTCTCGCTGCGCCCGAAATTGCACGCCCTGAGCGGACCGCAGCGTGTGATCGGCTGCTTCACGCTCGCGGATGAGAACTGGGCGCTCGCCGAGCGCCGTGCGACGGTTCGCCCGATCTCGCCGACATATTTCTTCGTGATGGGCGTCGTGTTCTGGGCGAACTGGGTTGTGTGGTCGTTCGTCGGCGCGCTGCTCGGTCCCGTGCTGGGCGATCCGAGGCGCCTCGGAGCCGACTTTGCGTTTACCGCGATCTTCATCGGCCTCATCGTCTCGCTCCGCTCTGGCCCGCGGAGCGGCGCCGTCATCGCGGCCAGCGCGGTGACCGCGGCGCTCGTTCGAGCGCTCATCGGCTCGCCCTGGCACGTGCTCTCGGGTGCGCTGGCAGGGATCGTCGCGACGGCGGTTGTCCCCGTCGACCAGGCTCGGCCGCGATGAGGCTCGACGGCACGACGGTCCTCACGATCGTGCTGATGGGCCTCGTCACCTATCTGACTCGGATTGCCGGCCTCTTCATCGCCGGGCGCTTATCGCTCGAGGGAAGAGCCAAGGCAGCCTTCGATGCCATCCCGGTGTCCGTGCTCACTGCGGTGATCGCGCCGACGCTCCTCACTTCGAGTGTGCCGGAGACCCTCGCCGGCGTCGTGACAATCCTCGCGGCGTTTCGCCTGCCGCTGCTCGGCACGGTGGCGGTCGGTGTTGCGTCGGTCATCCTCCTTCGACTCGGGCTCGGCTGAGGCGATCTCGTCGCGAAACGGCCACGTACGACGATTTCACGCTGACTTCTACGAATCCATCACGGGTCTCGTTGTAGTACGTGCAGCAGTGACGGCTGCCCATCCGATGGGCTTTTCCGACGCCGGTCGTGGATGTCGATTCAGCACCCGCTCATTCGATTCACTGCTGAGGAGGAGATCAATGCACATCGAACCCTACCTGTTCTTCGAAGGTCGTTGCGCCGAAGCCGTGGAGTTCTACCGAGAGGCGCTCGGCGCCGAGGTCACCATGCTGATGCGCTATAAGGACAGTCCCGAGCCGGCGCCACCCGGTAAGCTCCCGCCCGGCTCGGAAGACAAGGTGATGCACGCCAGCTTGCGGATCGGCGACACGACGGTGATGGCGTCCGACGGATTCTCTTCGGGGCGGCCGAGCTTTCAGGGCTTCTCGCTCTCTATCACGGTCCCTGACGAGACGCGAGCCGACAAAATCTTCGCGGCCCTGGCCGATCGCGGGCAGGTGCAAATGCCGCTGGGCAAAACCTTCTGGTCGCCACGCTTCGGCATGCTCACCGATCGCTTCGGGGTGGGATGGATGATCGGCGTGCCGCCACGGGCGTGATAGGGGAGACGAAATGGCGAACACCATCCGGTTGCACCGGGTGCTGCGTGCAGCGCCCGAGAAGGTCTATCGAGCGTTCCTCGAGGCGGACGCGATGGCCAAATGGCTTCCGCCCAACGGATTCACCGCGAGAGTTCACCACCTGGAACCCAAAGTCGGCGGCACCTACAAGATGTCGTTCAAGAATTTCACCACCGGGCACGGTCACTCTTTCGGCGGTGAATATCTCGAGTTGGTGCCGTCCGAGCGCATTCGCTACACGGACAGGTTCGACGATCCGAGCCTGGCCGGCGAGATGCAGACGACCGTGACATTCAAGGCAGTCTCGTGCGGAACCGAGCTGAACATCGTGCAAGAGGGCCTGCCGGCGGTCATCCCGGCTGAGGCGTGCTACCTCGGATGGCAGGAATCGCTCTCGCAGTTGGCCAAGCTCGTCGAACCCGAGATTCCGGACTGACACGGAGGTCATATGCGCTACCTGATGTTCGTGTGTGTCGATCCGTCGGCCGAGCCCTTCGACCCTGTGTTGCACAACGTCGAGGAATGGGTGACGACGAACGACAAGAACGGCAGCCGGATTCTCGGCAACCGTCTTGAGCATGTCAGCACCGCGAAGACGGTTCGCGTACGCAAGGGCCAACGCCTGGTCACTGATGGTCCCTTCGCCGAAACGCGAGAATGGATCGGAGGTTTCGATCTTCTGGAGTGCGCAAACATGAACGAGGCGGTTGACATTGCCTCGAAGCATCCAATGGCCCGCCTCGGGACGATCGAAGTCAGACCCGTGAGGGTGAATAGCGCCTAGCGCGACCGCGCACGGCGGCGGCCGGATACGTCGGC
>DAIRVP010000009.1:43872-51812 GCA_036802765.1 Candidatus Rokuibacteriota bacterium | reverse complement strand
GCCGCCGTGCGCTGGTGCGCCTCACTCGTCGAGCAGGTGTATCCAGAAGCCTTTGCGGGTCGTGTCGTCCGATACCGGCAAGCCCGCGCCGAGTCCGTTGGGCCCCGCAGGACAGGCACAGCCGCGTGCGCGAGCCGCCGCGCTGCCCGGCGTGCCGCTTCCGTTCGCTCTCAGGATCTTGAATCGGATCGTGCCCGATCTCGTCTACCGCTCGTCGTCGTCATCGTCGAATCGGCCCTGCGTGAACTGCTGCGGAACGAAACCCGGCAGATCGCCGTCGGTGAAGGCGAACACGAACCACTGATTCGGATTGTCCACGAGGACCAGGTTCTTGTCCTGGACGGAGGCAAGGAAGTCGTTGTCATTCGCGATGTACAGCGTGTGCTTGAGCACGCCGCCGACGATCACGTCCTGCCCGAAGGCGATGCCTTCGATCTTGGCCGGAATGTGGATGCTGCTGATCCCGGCGGCGGTGAGCGCCTTCACGATGTCCAGGAACGGCTTCTTCGGCACGGCAAGCGGCGCGAGGTTATCCGAACCCGTGACCGTGCTGACGTCGGTGGCGCCTGCGAGATCGATCTTGAACAACTGCTTGACGGCGGCCGCGCTGCCGTCACCCTGGCCCTTGCCATCGCGCTCGTCCACGAGAAACTCGTGGTTGTTGACGGCGAGGATCTCGCTGACGCCCGTGCCGGTCGTCAGCGCGTAGGCGTACTGATGGGTCTTGCCGCTCGCGATGTCGAACGTCACGATGCGCACGATCTTGCCGTTGTCCTGGATGAGCGGCGCTTGCATGATCCCGACAAGCGTTTTGCCGTCCGGGGTGATCGCGAGCCCCTCCATGCCCTTGTTCGCGACTCGGCCCGAGGTGTTGCCGTTGATCTCCGTGTTGCCCTGCGCACTCAGCACTGAGACCGCCAGATTGTCCGGAATGGCGAATGACCGGACGCGGCGGCCGGTCCGTCGGTTGAACTCGTACACGTATGGTCCGTACTCGTCCGAGATATAGACGTGCCGGCCGTCATTGGAGACGCGGATGCCTTCGGGGTCCAGGCGCGCGTTCGCGGGATTGGTCGAAGGCTTCGTGGGATCGAAGTTGTCCGACCGGCCGGTGAAGTAATGCGTGTGATCGGTGCCGTTGAGGGCTGGCGCACCGTTCGGCAGCCCGGCCGCGACGCCGTTGCCGTACACGAGCGGCGTTGGGCTCGACAGCAGGGTGGTGTCGACGACCATCGGCGTGAGCGTGAACGGCAGGGCCGAGCCCGGATCGCTCGGCGCCAGGCTCAGGTTCAGAGTCTGGAAGCGCGCGATATACGACGCCGTGTCGTCGACGGCGCTGTTGTACATCTTGGCATTCGGACCGCGATCGGGGAGCGCGAGGAAGGTGGTGCCGCCGGCGTAGGCGATCCCCGAGCCCATACCGCCGAGTCGGTTGCCCGGCACGCCGTTTTCCAGCAGAGCCGCCGTCTCGGTCGCGAAGTCCTCGTACGTTCCGCTGATGCTCCCGATCGCGATCAGCGTCGGGTCCGCGTGTGCGGCACACGCGCTCTGCAGCACCACGAACAGCGCAAACACGAGCATCACGGCTGCACGCTGCATCGACGTCACTCGGGTCATCGGCGTGTCCCTCGGCGGTCGGATTTACCGCCGAGGGACGATAGTGGTGCTTCACTGCCACACGATGACTTCTCGATTACGTGAGCGTGACCGGCTCGCTCGACGCGTGACCGGCTCGCTCGACGCCACGCCGGCGTGTCAAAGGTCGAGGCGATAGCCCTTGATCAGGATTCCCGGGGCGGGGACGAAATCGTGCTCGGGCGTGCGGACGTACCCGAGCCGCTCGTACATGCGGACCGCGGCTCGCATGATGTCCGTCGTATGGAGTCCCAGCGCGGCGGCGCCGGCGCCGCGCGCCCGGCGCGCGCATTCCTTCATCAGCGCGGCGCCGATACCGTGTCCGCGCGCTTCGGGTGCCACCGCGAGCAATCGCACTTCCGGATAGTCGCCGCTGGCCGTGGCGGCGCCGTAGGCTTCCGTGGCCGGCGGAAAGAGCAGGACGCTACCCACGAGGCTGCCGCCTCGCTCGGCGACGATGCGCTCGACTGGTCCCTGGCTCTCGAGCGTGGCGAGCAGCTGCCGACGATATCCCAGCCAGAGCGGCTCCGGCATGATCGCAGCGTATTCGCCGTAGGCGGCGAGGGTGACGTGACGGACCGCGTCCGACTCGTCGGCGCGCATGTCACGGATCACTACGCTCTTGTGCGTCACCCGGCAGGGTCCTAGCGTCGTGCCAGCCACTTCGCCGCATTGGCGACATACGTCTTGATGTCAGCCAGCCGCTCGGGCGTGCGCTGCAGCTGAACGCTGGCGGGATCGGTGACGAACGTCGGACACCCGGTCGACGTATCCCAGTTGTAGTCGACGAAATGGTGAAAGCTCGCGTGCGCGAGCGCGCGGCCCTGACCCGACGCTCCGCCTTCGAACGCGACGATCACGTTGAAGGTCCGGGCCGTCACCGTACTTACACCCGTGGCAATGACGCGGGCGGACTCGCCGCCCGGCGCGCTGACCGCGCCCTCGTGGGGGTGAGCCGGGAACTCGCGGATCGCTGAACCGTCAGCGCGCGTCAACACGGGATGGAGCGCTCCGACGGAGTCGATGCGCTGGACGTCACCGTTGTTGCCGGAATGGTAGTTCGGCCACGCAATGGCCGGCGCCGACGTATCGTCCAAGACGCGACGTGCGGCCGGCTCCGGGTTCATCGTGTGAAAGTGATGCGCCGCTCCCACTGCGCCAAGCTTGCACACCGAACAACCGAGATCCTGATGATCACGGGCGATGAGGAGACCACCGCCGCGCGCGCGAAACCGATCGATCCCGAGGCCGTCACGGTCGCTCAGACCATCGCCGGTGTCGACGGCGAAGAGCCACAGCTCGTCGAAGTCGGACGCATCCAGGCTCGAGAGCACGGGATCGTCCGCGGCTCCGGACCGATCGCGCGCCACGACGTCGTACATCGGTAGCCTCTGCGGGCTCATCAATGAGGCGAGATGGGCTTTGAGCAACGAAAAACGGCCGATGTGCCAGTCGTCGGGCGTCGGCGGAATCGTCGTTTGCAGCAGGACGCGAATTGGCCGATCCCGATGTGCTCGGTGGTCCGTCATGATCGAAAGAGGCCGATGTGATCGCGCGCCCACTGCTCGAGCGAGCGAGGAGCCTGACCGGTCACGCGCTCGACCGTGTCCGTGACCACGGATACGTGGCCCTGCCGCGCATAGGAGTTCAATTCGATCAGCGCGGTCGCCTGCCACTCGGACTGACCGCTGGCGCGCAGTGCGCTCTTCAGCTGCTCATCCGTGAGATCGACATAGCGCACCGGGCGCTCGAGCACGCGCGTCAGCGTCTCGGCCACCTCGGAAAAGGTGACGGCGGCCGGACCCGTCAGCAGATGAACCCGGCCGGCATGACGGTCCGTCGGCTCCGTGAGGGTTGCGGCGATGACGCGAGCGATATCGCGCGCGTCGACGTGACTCGCCCTGGCCGTGCCCAGCGTGCTGTAGAGCTCTCCACGGGCGGTGATCGTCCCGGCCGACCAGAGGAGATTCTGCATGAAGAAGTTCGGCTGGATGAACGTGAACGGCAGGCCAGCCTCGAGGATCAGATGTTCCGACTGTCCATGCTGGCGGCCGAACGTGAACGACGCCGACGGGTGCGCCCCGATGGCGGAGAACTTCACCAGGTGATGGACGCCGGC
The DNA here is from genome assembly GCA_036802765.1 of Candidatus Rokuibacteriota bacterium. Classification (GTDB taxonomy): domain Bacteria; phylum Methylomirabilota; class Methylomirabilia; order Rokubacteriales; family CSP1-6; genus AR12. The sequence continues at coordinate 48,058 of DAIRVP010000009.1, read as the reverse complement.
CTTCTTTGCGGTCTCGACGAAGCGCGCCTCTCGCTCGACGAGCCGCTGGTCGACGGCCGACAGCAGGAGCGCTCGCTCGACGTCGGCGACCGCCGCGGCGAGGCTGGCGGGGTTGTCGAAGTCGGCGACGACGCATTCGGCGCCGGCGTCCCGAAGAGCCCCGGCTTTCGTGTGATCCTGGATCATCGCGCGCACCGGCGCACCAGCTCGGCGCAGCGCCTCGACCACGAGGCGTCCGTTCGTGCCTGTCGCTCCGGTGACGAGAATCATACCGCCGGCTCCGGCATCGGCATCGGTCGTCCGGTCTCGAGCAGCGTCTTGAGCCCGGCGAGCACGATGCCCCAGCCGTTTGCGACGTGGTTCGCGGTCTTCGGCGCGCGCGCGAGCTCGTGTCGGACGGTCAGCTTGCAGAGGTCGCCGCGCTGGTCGATCTCGTACGTGACGCGCGACTGCTCGTCCCTGAGGTCGGGATCGTAGAGGACCTGCCACGTCAGCACGAGGCGCCGTGGCGCGGCGACTTCGAGCACCGTACCTTCGACGTCGCGAGAGCCGCTGCTTCCGAGCGAGTGCCAGGACGAGCCCTTCTTCCAATCGGACACGATCGATTCCCCGAAAAAGTACTGTTTCGTCACTTCGTGGTTGGTCAGCGCGTCCCAGAGCTTTTGGGGGGTGGTGTGGATCAGCATCTCGTGGACCTGCGTCTCGGCCATCGTTGCCTCCCATCGTTGTCGTTCCATCGCGTCGTCCGTGAGCTAAGCTAGGCTAGCCATGAATCGCGACGCGGGAAATGGCCGACCGTCCCGGATTCTTGCTCGAACGTCCTGACCATCGATGAACGCGTTCAGGGCGACCGAGACCGACGTGTTGAGCGAGGTTCTCCACGCCTTCCGCCTGCGGGGGCAGGTGTTCTGCGTGTGCGAATTCTCGGCGCCGTGGTCGTTCCGCGTTCCAGCGGGCGACCTGGCGCACTTCCACATCATCGAGCGAGGCAGCGCGACGCTGCGTATCTCGCGCGAACAGAATCCAATTCCATTGGACACCGGAGATCTCGTCATTCTTCCGCACGGTACCGGCTACACCCTCGGCGACGGAAGCCGGCAGACCTCCATACCACTGCAAGAGCTGCTCGCGCGCCGTTCATTACAGAGCAGCGTACTCCGCCTCGGCGGTGACGGCGCGCCGAGCCACCTCATCTGTGGCGCCTTCCACTTCGAGAACGCCGCCGAGAATCCGATCCTGCTGCTGCTTCCCCAGGTGATCCGGATTCGGGCGGGCGCGCCCGGCATGGTCGAATGGCTGAAACCGACGCTGGACCTGCTCGCCAACGAGGCGCGCCGGCCGGGGCAGGGCTCGGGCGCGCTCGTCGCGCGGCTCACCGAGATCATCTTCGTCCAGTCGGTTCGCGCCTGGATTGCCGAGCAACCGATCGGCGATGCGGGCTGGCTCGGTGCGCTTCGCGATCGGCAGATCGCGGCGGCGCTGGCGCTCTTGCATCAGACTCCCGCGCACGCCTGGCGTGTCGGCGAGCTGGCCCGCAAAGTCGGTATGTCACGGTCACCGTTTGCCGCCCGGTTCCGGACGCTGGTCGGTGCTCCGCCGCTCGAGTACTTGAGTCGCTGGAGGCTACATCTTTCGACCACGCTGCTGCGAAACGAACAGCTGACCCTCGGCGCAATCGCCGAGCGAGTCGGCTATGAGTCGGAGACCGCGTTCAGCAAAGCGTTCAAGCGTCGCTTCGGCGTGGCGCCCGGCGTCTATCGGCGCAGGATGCGCGGCGGATCGATCAGCACGTCGCGACAGCGTCAGGAGCGTCTGGCGTTCGCGCCGGCTGCCGGCGCACGCGCCTAGCCGCCAGGGCTGGCGCGGTCACACCTCCACTCAGCGTGCGAGCTTGTTGTGGGCGTCGAGCGCGGCGACCTTGTAGCACTCGGCCAGGGTCGGATAGTTGAACACGGTCTCCAGAAAATAGTCGAGGCCGCCGCCAAGACCGAAGACCGCCTGGCCGATATGAATGAGCTCGGTGGCGCCCGAGCCGATGACATGAACGCCCAGCAGTCGCCGATCCTCGCGATCGAAGAGCAATTTCAACAGCCCGCTGTCATCGTCGATGAGCTGGCCGCGCGCGATCTCGCCATAGCGGGCCAGGCCTACCTCATACGGAACCCGCTCACGCGTCAGCTGGAACTCGGGCGCGCCGACCATCGAGAGCTCCGGGATGGCGTAGATGCCGACGGGAAAGTGGCGCGCCATCGCCGGCGCCTTCACGCCGAGCGCATGACACGCGGCAAGGCGGCCCTGCTCGGACGAGGTCGCCGCGAGGCTTGGATAGCCGATGACGTCGCCCGCCGCGTAGATGTGCGGCACGGCGGTGCGGAACGTCTCGTCGACGGTCAACCGACCGCGCTCGTCGGCGCCGAGCCCGGCCGCCTCGAGCCCCAGCGCGCCCGTCGCGGCGACGCGGCCCGCCGAGAACAGCGCCATGTCGCTCACCAGCCGTTTGCCGGAGGCCAGCGTGAGGACGGCGCGACCGCGCGGCCCGTCGCCGACGTCGATCGACGCCACCGCCTCGCCCAGACGGAACGTGACCCGGTGGGTTCGCATCTGATGGATGAGCTCGTCGACGATCTCGCGGTCCATGAACTCCAGCGGCTGCTCGCGCCGCTCGATCAGCGTGACCTGGACGCCGAGGGCCGCGAACATGGATGCGTACTCGATGCCGATGACGCCGGCGCCCACGACGGCGAGCGTTCGCGGCAGCTCGCGTAGTCGCACGACATCGTCGCTGGTGATCACGACCTCGCCGTCGGCGCCGACGCCGGGGGGCGCGGCGGGGCCCGTGCCGACGGCGATCACGAAGCGCTCGGCGGAGACGGAGCTCGTGCCGTGCTGATTCGTCACCGCGATCGTGTGAGGCCCGGTGAACCGGGCTTCGCCGTGGATGATGGTGACGTCGTTGCGACGCAGCTGATCGTCGATGATCTCGCGCTCCCGGCGGGTGACGTGCTCGACGCGGGCGAGAAGGTCCGCGGCGGCCGGCCGGTCGGCCGGCCCGCGCCGTCGCAGCGCCGCGAAGCCGAGGACCGCCTCGCGAAACGTCTTGCTGGGGATCGTGCCGGTGTCGACGCACACGCCGCCGAGGCACGCCTGCCGCTCCACCATGGCCACCCGACAGCCGAGCTTGGCTGCTTGCACCGCGGCGCGCTGGCCGGCGGGCCCACTGCCGATGCAGACGAGGCCGAAGTCGTGGCTCACGCCAGGAGATACCGGCGATCGGCGTGCACCGCCAGCAGGTCGGCGAGGCGACGGCGAGGCGCCGAATTCCGAAAGAACGCCGTGGCGCTGCCCTTGACGAGGTCGCGGATCGACGCCGACACCTTGAAGTACGCCACGGCGTTGTCGACGGACAGCACGAACGGCGGCTGCCCGTTGCGGGCGAGCACCCAGCTCATCATGAGCGCGCCGGTGCGATGGTTGCCCTCGATGAACAGCTGCGGCGTGGCGAGGACGCGGAGGTACACGCCGGCGGCGCGCAGCCACACCGGCTCCTCGATATGAAGCGCGTACCAGTCCATCAGGTCCTCGATGCCCGCGGCGCGGTCGTCGTAGAAGCGGCGCTCGGTGGCGGCGACGTGCAGCGCATGCGCGGCGCGCCGCTCGGCGCTCGTGCCACAGAGCACCACCGTGTTGAGCTCGAGCAGTTGCTTGAGGTTGCCCATCGCGAGCGGGTCCGTGCCGTGGGCCATCAGCGTGTCGAGCAGCGCGTAGCCGGCAACGACGTTGTCGATCACCGCGCCGCTCATCAGATCGCGCGGTGTGCCGAGCGCGCGCTGAACGCCGTCGAACTCGCGCTGCACCCGCCGCAGCGTCGCCTCGATGACCGGGAGGTTCAGCCTCACTCGATGCGGTCGACGGCGGCGAGGGAGATCGACGCCACCTCGGCAGGCAGAGGAATGTACCCGAGCTCGCGACTGAGACCCTGGCCATCGGTGAGACACCAGGCGACGAACTTCTTGAGGACCGCCGCTCTCTGTCGATCGGGATAGCGGTCCTGCAGCAACAGCCAGCTGAACGTCACGATCGGATAGGCGTCCGCGCCTTCGGGGTCGGGCAGGAAAAGCCGGCGATTCGACGGCATCTTCGTCGCGTTCCGCGCCAGCGCCGTCTGTCCGCTCGCCTCCGTGGGCTC
>DAIRVP010000009.1:0-43772 GCA_036802765.1 Candidatus Rokuibacteriota bacterium | reverse complement strand
GTTCGGATGCGCCCGGCGAACATGTCGACGTAGACGTCGCGCGGCAGCTTCAGCGGCCCGCCGAGGCCGGGCAGGTTGTACGCGAGCACCACCATGCCGGCGGTGACCGGGACGAGGCTCGCGCCCGAACGAGCCGAGGCGATCTGCTCGTCGCTCAGCGCCGCGTCGCTGGCGCCGAAATCGACCGTCTGGGCGAGAAAGCGGCGCTGGCCTTCGCCGCTGCCGACGGCGTCGTAGACCAGCGTGACCTCGGAATGCTGGCCGGTGAAGCGCTTGATCCACGCCTCGTAGAGCGGCGCCGGAAAAGTGGCGCCGGCGCCGCGGACAGCCACTCGGGAGCTCGGCTTGGCTGTGTCTTGTCCGCGAGCGACTGCCGCGCCGGCGATGACGGCGACCGCCACCGCCGTCGCGACCACGCTCGACAGTCGTCGCGCCGACAGACGCTGCATCGGCTCAGCTGAAGTGGCCGGCGACGTATTCCTTGGTCAGCTGCTCGCGCGGGGCCTCGAAAACCTGCTTGGTCTGGCCGACTTCGACGAGGTATCCCGTGCGACTTCCCTGCGAGATGTCGACCGAGAAGAACGCGGTGACGTCGGCAACGCGCTGGGCCTGCTGCATGTTGTGCGTCACGATGGCGATCGTGTACTGCTGCTTGAGCTCGAGCATCAGCTCCTCGATGCGGCGCGTGGCGATGGGATCGAGCGCCGAGCAGGGCTCGTCCATCAACAACACCGCCGGCTCGGTCGCCACCGCGCGCGCGATGCACAGCCGTTGCTGCTGACCTCCGGACAGCGACAGCCCGCTGGCCTTGAGCTTGTCCTTCACCTCGTCCCACAGCGCGGCCTGGCGCAGCGCCCGCTCGACCCGCTCGCCGACGTCGCCACGGAAGCGGTTGAGGCGCAGGCCGAAGGCGACGTTGTCGAAGATGCTCATGACGAACGGATTGGGCTGCTGGAACACCATGCCGATGTGGCGGCGGACGGCGACCGGGTCGACCCGGCGGTCGTAGACGTCGGTGCCTTGCAGGCGGACGCGGCCTTCGAAGCGGAAGCCGCGGATGAGATCGTTCATGCGGTTGAGCGAGCGCAGCACCGTGCTCTTGCCGCAGCCGGACGGACCGATGAAGCCCGTGATCCGGCCCTTCTCGATCTCGACGTGGCTGTCACGCACGGCCATGAAGCCGCCGTAGTACACGCGGTCCAGCTTGCAGTCGATCACCACATGACCGTTCGCCGCGACCTCGCGTCTCGGCTCGATCACCGTCGCCATCGTCTCGCTCCTCTCCCGATGCCGGCTCGCCGGCGCCCTCAGGCGCGGCGGCCGACCAATCGGCTCAGCACATTGATCACGAGCACCATCAGCACCAGCACCAGCGACGCCGTCCACGCGAGCTCGATCTGGTTGTCGAACGGCATGCCGGAGAAGTTGTAGATCAGGACGGCGAGCGACGCCGTCGGCTGCATCAGGTGCGGGCGGATTCCCTCGAACAGCCAGTAGCTCGAAGACAGCGCGGTGAACAACAGCGGCGCCGTCTCGCCCGCCGCGCGTGCGATGCCGAGCATCACGCCCGTCAGGATCCCGGGCAGTGCGGTCGGCAGCAGGACCTTCAAGATCACCTGAGTCCGTGTGCAGCCCATTCCGAATGCCGCGTCGCGGGTGATCCGCGGCACGGCCTTGATCGCCTCTTCCGCCGTGAGGATGACGGTCGGCAGCATCAGCACGGCGAGCGCGAGTCCGCCGGCCGGCGCCGAGTACGTGCCCGTGGTGAGCACGATCGCCGCGTATGCGAACACGCCGGCGAGCACCGAGGGAAATCCCGTCAGCGTCTTCGTCGCGAAGCGCGCGACGCGGGCGAGCGACGACGAGGGCCCGAGCTCGGCGAGGAAGACTGCGGCGAGAACGCCGAGCGGAATCGCGACGAGCGCGGCGAGGCCGACCATCACGATCGTGCCCATCACGGCGTTGCCGAAGCCGCCGCCCAGCTCGAACCCCGCGGGCGGCAGCTCCACCAAGACCTCGCGTCCCAGCCGCGCGCCACCGCGGACGACGAGCATGTACAGGACCGACACCAGCGGAACGGCGGCCATCAGGGCGGCGGCCCACGTCGCCGACGTCAGGAGGAGGCTGCGCAGCGCGCGCCGATCGAGCCACGAGCGCGTAAGCCGCGCCGACGCTCCCACGGTTGCGGTCGTCGCCGCGCCATGACCGGCGATGCTCATCGCGCCGCCAGCCGGCGCGCCGAGCGCCGCATGATGGCTTCGCCGAGGAGGTTCACGAGCAGCGTGATCGCCAGCAGCACCAACGCCGCGTACATCAGCACCTCGACCTCGCGCGGGCCCGCCTCGGGAAAGTTGAGCGCGAGCAGGGCCGCCAGCGTGTTGGCCGGTGCGAACAGCGACAGCGCGATCTGGTTGGAGTTGCCGATGAGCATCGCGAGCGCCATCGTTTCGCCCAGCGCCCGTCCGAAGCCGAGCACGAGCGCGCCGAAGATGCCGGTGGACGCGGCGGGCAGCAGCACCTTGAGGATCGCCTCCCAGCGCGTCGTGCCCATGCCGTACGCGGCTTCCTTCACGCGATACGGGACCAATCGCAGCGCGTCCTGCGAGACCGCGGCCACCGTCGGCAGGATCATGATGGCGAGAACGAGCGAGGCCGGCGCGAGCCCCGGACCGCTCAGCGTCGTGCCGAAGAACGGGATCCACCCCAGGTGCTGATACGCAGCGTCGGCGAGCGGGCGCATCGCCGGCACGACGACGAAGAGGCCCCACAGGCCGTACACGACGCTCGGGATCGCCGCGAGCAGCTCCACGACGATGCGGAACACGTGCGCGAGCCGCGGCGGCAGGAAATCCTGCGTCAGGAAGATCGCCATCGCGATGCCGAAGAACCCGCCGATCGCCAGGGCGAGCAGCGAGCTGTACATGGTGCCCCAGATGTGCGGCAGGACTCCGAACTGCTGACGGCCGACGTCCCAGGTGGTCGAGGTCAAGAAACGCGCCCCGTAGCGGCCGATCGCCGCCGCGGCCTTGGTGCCGATTTCCCAGATGATCGCCGCGAGCAGCAGTAGGACGAGCCACGTCCCGCCCTGGGCCATGAGCCGAAAGACGCGATCGGCCGCGTAATCCAAACGCGAGGGCGGCCCGGAGATCGAGGCCGAGACCGCCGGGCGCTGCGCCGCGAGCTTCATTGCGCGTGCACGCTCGAGATGTGCCGTCAGCCTCACTGGATGGAGGCCGCCGACTTGCGGACGACGGCCGCGACGTTGTCGGGAAGCGGGATGTACCCCATCTGCGCGCTGAGCTTCTGACCGTCGCTGAGGCAGTAGTCGACGAGCTCACGGATCGCCGCGGCCTTCTTGGGATCCTTGTTTTCTTTGTAGAACAGCATCCACGTATACGTGGCGATCGGGTACGCCTTCGCCGCCTCGGGATCCGGGACCCAGGCGCGGAGGTTGGCCGGCATCTGCACGCTCGCGAGCGCCGCCGGACCGCCCTCGCCCCCCGCGGCCACGTACTGTCCGGCCTTGTTCTGCAGCAGCGCGATGTCGATCTTCGCGAACTTGGCGAAGGCGTACTCGATATAACCGATCGCGCCGGGCGTCTGCTTGATGGTGGACGTCACCCCGTCGTTCTTCGGCGAGGCCACGAATTTGTCGCTCTTGGGCCAGTTCACCGTCGTGCCGACACCCGGGCCCTTCGCCCATTCTTCGCTGATCGCCGCCAGGTGATTGGTGAAGACGTACGTCGTGCCGCTCGAGTCGGCGCGACGAACGACAGTGATGTCGAGGTCGGGCAGATTCACGCCCGGGTTCGCGGCTTTGAGCTTGGGATCGCTCCACTTCGTCGTCTTGCCGAGAAAGATCGAGGCGTACACGTCGCGCGTGAGCTTGAGGTTCTTCGGGTTGCCCGGCAGGTTGTAGGCGACCACGATCTCGCCGGCGGTCATCGGCATGAGCTGCACGCCGCCGGGCACCTTCGCGATCTGCTCGTCGGTCATCGCCGCGTCGCTCGCGGCGAAATCGACGGTGTGATTGATGAGGTCCTGGATCCCGGCGCCGCTGCCCTTGCCCTGATAATCGACCGTCACACCGCGGTGCTTCTGGCCGAAGCTCTTGAACCACGCGGAGTAGAGCGGAAACGGAAACGTCGCGCCCGAGCCGGTCAGTCGCAGGCCGTCTTGCGCGGGCGCCGTCGTCGACGATGTGAGGACGACGAGCGCGAGCAACGCGAGGATTCTCCCAGAATGCTTCACCGTGTCTCCTCCCCCTGGATCGCGGGGATGATAGACGCGGCGAACATTACGGAATCGTGACGAGTTCGCTGAGAACGCGCTACTGTCGTCGCGGCGTGGCGACAGTCCGGTGGCGACGGGCGGGCGGCCCGCTCGGTCGCGCGAATGTCATCGCTGCGTCATGCTGCTGACACCCGGCTCCGGCGATAGTCGCGCCGGAAACGACAGCGACCACGGAGGTGGCCATGAACAGACGCGATTTCGTTACACGCGGCTCTGCATTGCTGGCGAGCGGCCTGTCCACCGCCGCGCTCGGTCGACGGCGGGCATGGGCACAGCAGCCACCGGCGGTGGTCACGTCGGATCGGGCGCGACCGACGATGCCCTACGGCGTGCAGAGCGGCGATGTGATGCCGGATCGTGCCATCGTGTGGAGTCGCACCGATCGTCCCGCGCGAATGATGGTCGAGTGGGCGACCAACGAGGCCTTCCGCGACGCGCGACGCGTTGTCGGGCCCGCCGCGCTGGCCGACAGCGACTTCACCGCACGCATCGATCTGGTCGGCTTGCCCAGCGGGGCCGACGTCTTCTATCGCGTCAGCTTCGTCGATCTCACTGACCCGCGCGTGTCGAGCGCGCCTCTCACCGGCCGCGTGCGCACGGCGCCGTCGGGACGCCGCACCGTTCGCTTCTGCTGGTCGGGCGACGAGGCCGGGCAAGGGTGGGGCATCAATCGCGAGTGGGGCGGCATGAAGCTGTACGAGACGATGCGGCGCACGACGCCGGACTTCTTCATCCATTCCGGCGATCAGATTTACGCGGACGGGCCCATCGTGGCCGAGGTCAGGCTCGACGACGGCGCCACCTGGAAGAACGTGACCACCGAAGCGAAAGCCAAGGTGGCCGAGACGCTCGCCGAATTCCGAGGGAACTTCGCCTATAACTTCCTCGACGAGCACAAGCGGCGCTTCACGGCCGAGGTGCCGGTGCTGGTGCAGTGGGACGATCACGAGACGCGCAACAACTGGTATCCGGGCCAGACGCTCGGCGATGCGCGCTACCAGGTGCGCAGCGCCTCGCTGCTGGCCGCGTACGCCAAGCGCGCGATGTTCGAGTACAACCCGTTTCGTCTCGATCCCGTCGACCCCGAGCGCGTGTACCGCGCGTTTCCGTACGGGCCGAGCCTCGAGGTCTTCATGCTCGACGAGCGCAGCTACCGCGGGCCCAACTCGCCCAATCGCCAGACGTCGCTCGACGACAGCGCGGCATTCCTGGGCGGAGCTCAGCTGCGATGGCTCAAGCGGGCACTGCTGGACAGCAAGGCCACGTGGAAGGTGATCGCCAGCGACATGCCGATTAGCATCGTCGTTCCCGATTTGAATCCCGACGTGCCGAAAGGGACGTACGAGGCCTGGGCGAACGACGAGCACGGCGCACCGCTCGGGCGCGAGCTGGAGCTCGCCAGCCTGCTGGCATTCATCAAGGCCAACGGCATTCGCAACGTGGTGTGGATCACCGCCGACGTGCACTACGCCTCGGCCATCTATTACGATCCCGCGCGCGGTGCGTTCAGCGACTTCACGCCGTTCTGGGAATTCGTGGCTGGGCCCATCAATGCGGGCACGTTCGGTCCGGGCGACATCGATCGCACCTTCGGGCCCGACGTGCGCTACGTCAGCGTGCCGGCGGGCATGAAGCAAAACCGGCCGCCGACGGACGATATGCAATATTTCGGCACCGTCACGATCGACGGCGACACGGAGGTGATGTCCGTGGCCTTGCTCGACATCAACGGACGAAAGCTTTTCGGCACGGATCTGAACCCAGAGCGCGGTTGATCCGTCGGATCCGCTCGTCGGTTTTGTGCGACGCAAGTCCGCACAGCAGGGTAACGAGCAGGAGGCGTTTCAGCATGGCCGAGACGGTAACGAACGCGGGTGAAGCTCCGATGACGCGCCGGTGACGTTTCGCCGACGTAACACACGTGTAATTTGACCGCCTCCGGCGGACGTCTCGATACTGGCGCCCCGGGTATGCCCGAGCTACTCGCCCTCCTGGAGTTTGGTTCGAACGCCGCCCGCTTCGTCCTGGCGAGCGTCAAGCCGGGGCGCGGCTTCCGGGTGCTGCGAGAGGATCGCGTGCAGACGCGGCTGGCCGGGGGTCGTGGGCGGCGGCTGCCTGCCCGGAGTGTCGACGCCACGGTCGAGGCGACGCGTCGCTTCCTGCGCCGCGCCGACACCGGGCGCCCCATCCGCGTCGTCGCCGTCGCCACCGGCGCGGTTCGGGACGCCGCCAACGCCCATCGCCTCGCGGCGGCCATCCGTGGGATCGCGGGCGTGGACATCGAAGTGCTCGACTGGAAAGAGGAGGCGGCGCTCGGCGCGGCCGCGGCGATGGCCAGCCTGCCTGCGCGCGACGCGCTCGTCGTCGACGTCGGCGGCGCCACCGTGCAGGCCACGCGAGTGCATCACGGCGCGATCACGCCGCTGGCGAGCGCGCCATTCGGCGCGGTGCGCGCCTCGCGATTGTTCCGTCACGATCCGCCGGCGGCGAGAGAGATCCTCGCGCTTCGCCGTCAGGTGGGGGAAGCGCTCGGTGGCACCATCGCGGGGCTGGCTCGCCACACCGCGCTGATCGCGCTCGGCGGTACCGCGCGCGCGCTTGCGCGCATGCACCTGGCCGCTCGCCACTCGTCACGCGGCGTGAACGGCCTCCGACTCGAGCGCGACGTCGTCACCGCACTCTGCGGCCGGCTTCAAGATCTCTCGCTCCGAAGGCGCCGTCGGCTGCCCGGGCTGCGCCGTGACCGCGCTGACATCATCGTGGCCGGGGCGATCGTGCTCGACGAGCTGCTGAGCCTCAGCGGGCTGCCCGCGCTGATGGTGTGCGAGCGCGGCGTGCGTCACGGCCTGCTGCTGCGAGAGACCTTCGGCGCCGAGTGCCTCGCGTGACGTCCCGGTTCGTCAACCGCGAGCTCTCCTGGCTCGAGTTCAACCGCCGGGTGCTCGAGGAGGCGGAAGACGACTCGGTCCCGCTCCTCGAGCGCGTGAAGTTTCTCGCCATCGTCAGCTCGAACCTCGACGAGTTCTTCATGGTGCGGGTCGCCGAGCTCAAGCGCCGCGTGCACGATGGGGAGACGGCCGCCGGCCCCGACGGGTTGACGCCGGCCGAGACTCTCGCCGCGATCGCGACGGAAGTGCAGCGCCTCGGCGCCGATCAACATCGGTGCTTCCTCCTTCGGGTCGAGCCGATGCTCACCGCCGAAGGCGTACGCCTCGTGCGTCCCAAGGACGTCACGCCAGAGCAGGCGAAATTCCTCGCGTCCTACTTCGAGCGCACGGTGCTGCCCGTGGTGACGCCGCTGGCGATCGATCCCGGCCATCCGTTCCCACATCTCGCCAGCGGCTCGCTCTGTCTGGTCGTGACCCACGAACCCGCGGTGCCGTCGCCGCTGCCGCACGCGCGGCTGTCGGTGCTGCACATCCCGACCATCGTTCCGCGGTTCGTCGCGCTCCCGGCCGAGCCCGGCCAGCACGCGTTTATGCTGCTCGAAGACGTGATCCGGCTGCATCTCGGCGCGCTCTATTCCGGCTACACGATCCACGCCGTGCACGCCATCCGCGTGACACGCGATGCCTACCTACGCCCGGCCCGCGTACGCCCGGACGATCTTCTCATCAGCGTGGAGCAGAGCCTGCGCGAGCGCAGGATGGGCAGCGCGGTGCGGCTGCAGTACGACGGCGATCTCCCGGCCGAGGTGCTCACGACCCTCGTCGAGGAGCTCGAGCTGGCCCCGAGCGACCTCTACGAGGCCGAAGGATTCATCGCGTTCGCCGATCTCTTCCAGCTCTACGCCGCCGTCGACGAGCCCCGGCTCAAAGCGCCGCCGTTTACGCCGCGCCCGATCCCGGCGTTCGAGCGGGCGCCGGACGTCTGGAGCGCCATCCGTGCCGGCGACGTGCTCGTCCATCATCCCTACCAGTCGTTCGACAGCGTCACGCGCTTTGTCGAGGAGGCCGCCGACGACCCGCGCGTGCTGGCCATCAAGATGACGCTGTATCGCGTGAGCCCGGCCTCGCCGATCGCGCGGGCGCTCACGCGGGCGGCCGAGCGCGGCAAGGAGGTCGCCGTCCTCGTCGAGCTGCAGGCGCGCTTCGATGAGGAGGCGAACATTCGCTGGGCGCGGGCGCTGGAAGCAGTCGGCGCGCACGTCGTGTACGGCCTCGTCGGGTTCAAGACGCATTGCAAGGCGTGTCTCGTGGTGCGTCAGGAAGAGGACGGCATCCGCCGCTACTGCCATCTCGCCACCGGCAACTACAACGTGAGAACGGCCGGCATCTACGGCGACCTCGGATTGTTCACGTGTCGCGAGACGTTCGGCGAAGACCTCACCGCACTGTTCAACCTCGTCACCGGCTACACACGCCCCGCACGATTTCACCACCTGCTCGTGGCGCCGACGCATCTGCGCGATGGGCTCGTGGCGCGCGTGCGTCGCGAGGCGGAGCACGCACGCTCGGGGCGGCCCGCGCGGCTCGTCGTGAAGGTCAACAGCCTCGTGGATGAGGTCCTCATCGACGAGCTCTACGCCGCGAGTCAGGCGGGCGTGGACGTCGACCTGATCGTCCGCGGAATCTGTTGCCTGCGCCCCGGCGTGGCCGGGCTGTCGGAGCGGATCCGCGCGATCTCCGTCATCGACCGGTTCCTGGAGCACGCCCGCGTGTTCGCCTTCGACAACGACGGCGATCCGGAATACTGGCTGGCGTCGGCGGACTGGATGCCGCGTAACCTCGATCGCCGGGTCGAGGTGGCGTTCCCCGTGCTCGATCCAGCGCTGCAGGCGCAGATCCGCGAGATCCTGGACGTGCAGCTCGCCGACACCGCGAAGGCCCGCCTGATTCTGCCCGACGGTCGCTGCCGTCGCATCGCCGCCGCCGGCGCGCCGCCGCGGCGCTCGCAGCAGGAGTTCTACGCGCTCGCGAGCCGCTGACGCGCCGTCCCGGCAACGAAACGTAACAATCCGCTCGAAAAACCGTGCCTATACTTCGTGACGTATTCGTTGCGCGATGATTGCATCGTGATGACGGGACGGTCGCAGGAGGAAAATGGCATGGCCATGGGAAGAGCGCGCACAGGCGCCCGCTCGAGCCGGCTCGGTAGGGGCCGGCGCAGGGGGCGGCGGACGGCAATGAGCGTCGGACGGTTGAACACGAGCGTGGTTCCTCGTGTCATCGTCGGTGCAGTGAACGGTCTCGAGATCGTCGCGGTCGGTGCGCTGCGCATCGCTCGCGACGTGCTGGTCCGGACTATCTCCGGCGTGGCCGACATCGGCGCCGAGGCCTTGACGGCCGCGACGGCAGGGGTTCGAGGGGTTGTCTCGGCGGCGTCTCGAACGATCGGAGACATCGCGGGCACGACGCAGGGCAATGTGCGCAACACGCTGAGCAACGTGACGCACGCTCGCGCCGCCCGCCGGACGCTCGGCGAGCCTTCGACGGAATCCGCCGAAGCAAGCGCGGCGTCGAGCGCGGACGCCACGCGACGTCCGAGAGGCCGGGCACGAGGATCGCGCGCTGCGAGTCGATCCACGCGCGGCAGCGTCGCGGCCTGATCGGTTCGCGCTGACGGCATCGCTATCGTCGCTCGTCGGCGAGGGCGAGGCCGTCAGCGACGCTTAGTGCATCGCCTTCCGTGACTCAGTCCGAGCTTCGTCCGCGCTGATCTCGCGCAGCTCTCCGAAGTAGTCGATCACCGCATCGATGTGGCGCGGTCGATCCGGTCTGAGCACAAGGGCGCGCTCGCGTTCAGATGTTTCGTCGCGCAGCATTGTCGTATCACCCCTTTGCGTGTCGTTGGGCGTTCTGTTATGCGACGCGTTCTTTCATACGACGCTCCCCGTGAGCAATTCGTCGTCAGCGGCGTGAAAAATCGCAGATCCGCGAGTGTGCGAGTCGGACGAGCGTGATATCGTGACGCCCGGGCACCGACGGTCATACGATGGCGCGGTTGACTTTGACCCTTCTGGGCGGTTTTCGAGCACGCCTCGACGCCGCCACGCCGCTTACCCTGCCGACGCGAAAGGCGAAAGCGCTTCTCGCTTATCTCGCGCTGTCGCCGAGCTCAGCCCAGTCGAGAGACAAACTGGCGAGCCTGCTCTGGGGCAGCACGCTGGAGACGACGGCGCGGACCAGCCTGCGGCAGACCCTGTACGCACTCCGAAAGTGTCTACGTGACGCGGGCTCGCGCCTGCTCGTCGTGGACGGGGAAACGGTCAGCCTGGACCTCAATGCCGTGACGGTCGACGTGCGCGACTTCGAGCACCACGCGTCCCAGGGGACGCCGTCAGCGCTCGGCGAAGCCGCGGAGCTCTATCAGGGCGATTTCCTGGATGGACTCGCGGTACAGGAGCAGCCGTTCGAGGACTGGCTGCTCGGCCACCGCGAGAGGCTGCGCGAAGTGGCGCTCAAGTGTCTGAGTGGGCTGCTCTCCCACCAGCGAACGATCGGCTCGACTGACGTGGCCGTACAGACCGCGTTGAGACTGCTCGAGATCGATCCGCTCCAGGAGCCCGCACACCGCGCGCTCATGCAGTTATACGCCGACACGGGACGCCGAGGCTCCGCGCTTCGTCAGTATCAGCTCTGCGTTGCGACGCTTCAGCGCGAGCTGCGAACCGAGCCCGAGGCGGAGACGAAGGCGCTCTATCAGGAGATTCTCCGAGGCCGCAGTCACGTCACCGATCGGCGCACCGAGCCAATTGCTACTCTGCCGGCTCGGCCAATTGCCAATCGGGCTCCGCTCACCGAGCCGCCGCCGGCATGGGAGCCGCCGCTCGCCGGTCGTCAACGGGACGTCGCACGCCTGCGCGAAGCGCTCGATCGAGCCCTGGCCGGACGCGGACGCCTCGTTGCCCTGATCGGCGAAGCGGGCGCGGGCAAGAGTCGCCTGGTAAGCGAGCTCACCGCGGTCGCGACGCGGCGAATGGCGCGCGTACTCGTCGGCCGCTGTTACGAGACCGAACGAATTCTGCCCTTCGCGCCGTGGGTGCACGCGCTGCGCTCCGGTCGCGTCGTCGAAGAGCGTCACATCTTCGACACGCTGGAGCCGGGGTGGCGGGACGAAGTCGGACGGCTGTTGCCCGAGCTGTCGACCGAGTCGAAGCCGACGGCACCCGTGTCCGACGCCGAACGCGCGAACCGAAGCGGTGGGGATCCGCGCTATCCGTTCGAGGCGATCGCCGAGCTGCTGAAGCGTCTCACGCGACGGCAGCCGCTCGTCGTGGTGCTCGAAGACGCGCACTGGGCCGATGAAATGAGCATCCGCTTTCTCGCGTTTCTGGGGCGGCGCGTGCACGAGATCCCGCTGCTGCTCGTCGTCACGATCCGGGACGAAGAGCTGGCCGATCTCGGTCTGCTCCGGCAGTCGCTCAATGAGCTCGACGAGGACGGCGAGCTCCTGCGGCTGTCCGTGTCGCCACTCTCGCGGTCGGACACGATCGCGCTCGTCGAGGCGCTCGCGCCTCCCGGATTGCCTCGTCAGCTCGTCTCGCAGCTCGCCCAGGACGCGTGGCGCATCAGCGACGGCAATGCCTTCGTGGTGGTCGAGGTGATGCACGCATTGCGCGCGGGGCGGACGATCTCGCTGGCGCAGCGGCTGCCGCTACCTGAGAAAGTTCGCACGCTCGTCCTGCAGCGTCTCGAGCGGCTGTCCGACCGCGGGCGACGCCTGGTGGCGGTGGCCGCGGTGATCGGTCGGCAGTTCGATTTCGCGCTCGTCCAGCGTGCGGCGGACATGTCCGAGCGCGAGGCCGCCGAGGGCGTCGAGGAGCTCGTGCGCCATCGCGTGCTGCGCGGCGCAGGGGACGGACTGGAGTTCACCCACGACTACATCCGCGAGGTCGCGACCGGTGAGCTGCCGGCGCCATTACGGATGGCGCTGCATCGGCGCGTCGCCGAGAGCCTCGAAGACGTCTATGCCCATGATCGCGCTGCGCACGCCCTGGCGCTCGGCACGCACTACCGCAACGGCGAGGCGTGGGAGAAGGCCGCGGCGTTTCTCCACACGGCGGGGCGTCAGGCAGCCGCGCGCTCGGCGCATCACGAGGCCGTGGCGTGCTTCGAGGAGGCGCTCGGCGCGCTGCGCCGTCTGCCGGCCAGTCGGGACGTGGACGATCGCGACGTCGACGTGCGCATCGAGCTGCGGCAGAGCCTCTATCCCATGGGACGCTTCGCCGACCTCGCCCGGCATCTGCGCGAGGCCGAGCGCATTGCCGACAAGCTCGACGACCGACCGCGCCTCGCGCGTGTCGCGGCATATCTGAGCAATCACGCCTGGATCACCGGTGATCTCTCGCAGGCGCTGGCCTTCGGCGAGCGCGCGCTCGCGCTCGCGGAGGCCGTCGAGAGCGCCGGGCTTGCGATCGAGGCCAACTTCCGCCTCGGCCAGGTGCACTGGAGCCTCGGCCGATACGACGATGCCGTGACGCTTTTCGAGCGCTGCGGGACCGCGAAGGAGCCGCAGGGTATCGAAGCGCGGTACGGTCCGTCGGGGTGGCCGACAGAGTTCGGCCTCGCGGAGCTGAGTCTCTACTACATCGCCGCGCCGCTGACGGAGCTGGGGCGATTCGACGAGGCGCTGGCCGCCGCGAAGCGGGCGCTGGACTTCGCCACGCGAATCGATCGGCCGTTCGCGCTCGCCGGCGCCTACGCGGCGATTGGCCGTGCGCATCTCTATCAGGGGCGCTTCGGCGAAGCCGCGGCGGCGCTGAGCCGGGGTCTCGAAGTCTGTCGTCGCTGGGAATTCTCCGTCCACCGTCCGTGGCTCGCGTCGGCGCTCGGCCACACGTACGCCCTCGCGGGGCGCGTCGGGAAGGGCCTGTCGATCCTGCGTCGAGCCGTGGAGGAGGCCGAGCGCGTCGGCAACGTCGGCGGCCACGCCTGGCGGCTGGCCGCACTGGGCGAGGCGCTGCTGCTCGCGGGGCGCCCCGACGAAGCGGCGGTGCAAGCGGATCACTCGCTAGAGCAGTCCCGCCATCGCGGTGAGCGGGGTCACGAGGCATGGGCGCTGCGCTTGCAGGCCGAGGTCGCGGCTTCGCGCAAGCTCCTCGATGCCGCCCACGCGCGGTTTGCGGAGGCGCTGGCCCTCGCCCGGTCGCTCGGGATGCGGCCGCTCGAGGCTCGCTGTCTGCTCGGTCTGGTACCGCTCCATCATGCCGAGGGGCGCAGCGACGAGGCCCGCACGACGCTCGGGCGAGCCATCGAGATGTTCCGAAGCATGGGCACGGAATTCTGGGTGGCCCAGGCTCAGCGGCTCGGAGTCGCTCCCTAGTCCGCGAGCGCACTCAACTAGTCCGTCGAACGGTGATCGGGCGGTATGCCCGATTCTCACGTCGGCATGCTGACGTCCGTGCGCGTCGCTGTCCGCCGCGTGAGCCATTTCGCTCGCGCAGATGCCCGCCAATTTTTTCACGCCGACCGCGACGGTTCACTCACGGCTCTCCCTGTACAAGGAAACATGCGGGCGTTCCACGAGGGCGTGAACCGAAAGGAGGCGGCGATGCGGTGGAACGGGAATCGATCGGGGGATTGGGCAGAGCTCGCGCGACAAGGCGTCGGCCCGCTCACCGTGGCGCTGCGCGAAGCGCAGCTGCGCGGTGAAGTGACCGCCGCGTGTGAGCCCGAAGTCGTGGCTCACTTCGTCGTCGCGTCGCTCAAGGGCGCGCTCGTGGTGTCGAAGCTGACGAAAGATGCGACCGTGATGCGGCAGTGCATGCACGAGCTTGAGCGGTATCTCGAGCTCTACGAGGTTCCGGAGTCATGCTGACGCTGGGCGCCGCCATCGTCGCGAGCGCGCCGTTCGCGGTGGTCCTGGCACTGCTCGCGTGGGCGAACCGCCGCGAGCATCGGCGTCGTGAGGTGCAAGCGCGCCAGATCGCGCTGACCGACAGCGTGCACGAGCGGCTCGGCGCCGTCGCCGCGCCGGTGGTGCGACGACGCGGGCGCCGCTGGCAGGTCTGCGTCGCCGTCCCGTTCGAGCGCCCATTCGTGGTCGAGGCGCTGCTGGCGATCGTGCGGGAGATGTTCGCTCCGCACGATGGGGATCGACGGCCACTCGAAATCGTCCTGACCCGGCGGCCGGTCCCGCCTGCGACAACGCCGGCGGCCAGCCATGGCGTCAGGAAGGAGTCGTTGTCATGGACATGAACGAGTACGCACTCGAGGTGCTCGCGCGCGATCGTCTCGCCGAGCTGCGAGCGAACGCGCAGCGCGCGAAAGAGTCGAGATGGGGACGGCGATCGTCACGGCCGCTGCGCGCTGCCATCGGGCACGCGCTCATCCGGATGGGGCGTCGCCTGCAAGGCACGCGGCGGTATTCGTGGGTCGGCCACGCTGCCAAGTGAACGAACGAGCGCGCCGCTCAAACCTCGACGGGAACCGGCGGCATCTCCGTGACTGGGAAGCCCCGGTCCATCCAGAGTCGGAGACCGCCCTCCAGCGGGCGCACGCGCACGATCCCTGCGTGCTTGAGCTGCAGCGCCACCCGGGCGCTCGTCGCTTCGTTCGGTCAGGAGCAGTAGAGGACGAGCTCGCGCCCGCGTGGCAGCTCGGCCTGTCGGCGAGAAATCTCCTCGGCCGGGATCCAGAGCGCGCCGGGCACGGCGTACGGCTCGGCGTTGACCTGCAGGGCCGAGCGCGTGTCGATGATCCCGAGCATCTCGTCGCCGACGTCCAGGCGCCGCTTGAGCTCTTCTGGCGTGATTCGCGCGACTCTGAGACTGCGGATGAAGCGCCGGCGCTGAATGAACTTGTATGCGACGTAGCCGCCGAGCGCCACACCGATGACCACGCCGAGTGAGTTGCCGAGACGACCGGCCCATGACGCGACGAGGTCGAGGGCGTCGCTGAAGATGTAACCCAGCGTCATCCACGTCCCGGCCCACAGAATCGCGGCCGCGATGTCGAGCACGAGAAATTGCCACCGCGCGATGCCGACCATGCCCGCCAGCGGCGGCGCGACGGTGCTGAGCCCCGGGAAGAACTTCGCGATGAGCAGTGCGCCGCGGCCGCGCCGCATGAACAGATTCTCGGTGTTGCGCACGCAAGAGTCCGGCTCGAGAGAGATCCGACAGAGGATAGCGAGAACCCGCGCGCCACGCCGTCGTCCCAGCTCGTACCAGACGACATCGGGCGGCAGCGACGCGGCGAGCGCGGCGGCGAACGCCAGGGTCATGCTCATCCGCCCCGCACCGGTGAGAGCGCCCACGCCGAGCAAAACCGGGACCGCCGGCACAGGGAGCCCCGACTGCTCGGCCAACACGAACGCGAACAGCAGAAGGTAGCCGTACTTGAGCAGCGTTTCGAGTTCGCTCATGGCGGCGCCATCTGCTTCTCAGTCCTTCGACTGGACGTGGGGGCCCTATCCTTTATATAGGCGTTTCTCTGCTGTGTTTAGAGCGCGGCTCGATGCGAATGGTTGCAGGACGCTCAGCACATGAGCCAATCGCCATAGGTTCCTCGGATCGGCTTGCCCTCGGCGAATCGCGACAGCCGGAACGTCGGCAAATCCGGATGACCGCCTGGTCCGTCGACCACGAGCGTCGCGACCATATGACCCACGGCCGGCGAGAGCTTGAAGCCATGGCCCGAGAATCCGGCGGCCACGTGAAAGCCCTCGGGACCGACGCGATCCAGGATCGGATGCCAGTCGGGCGTGACGTCGAAGCAGCCTGCGTAGCCGCGCGCGATGTGACCGTCGGCCAGCACGGGAAAGCGATGACTCACGCGCGCCAGCGCGTCCGTCGATTCGTCGAGGCTCACGCCTTCCTTGTAGGCGTCGGGATCGACGGCGTCGCGTGACTCGTCGGCGTCGAGGCCGCCCACGAGGATGTGCTCGCCCAGCTCGGGCCGCGTGTAGATGTTCGTGACGAAGTCGTAGACCATCGGGTGCGGCCGTCGCTCGGTCTCGGGCCAGCTCACGATGCTGATCTTGTGCCGGCAGACGTGGATCGGCAGCTCGACGCCGGCCATCGCCGCCACGCGCGCGCCCCACAGCCCCGCGGCGTTGACGACGACCGGCGCCAGGATATCGCCGGTTCGCGTCCGCACGCCGCGGACACGCTCGCCGTCGAGCAGGATCCCGACGACCGGGCTGTCTTCGACGATGCGCGCACCGGCCGCGCGCGCGGCGCGCGCGAACCCCTGCGCCGTCTCCACGGGATTGCAATAGCCGGAGGCCGGCTCGTAACAGCCCGCGACGAGGTCGTCCGCGCGCAGCCGGGGCTCGAGCTCACGCATTTCGGTCGGCGAGACGAGCCGCGTGTCGATGCCGACGGAGCGCTGAAGCGAGACCGAGGCCTCCATCGGCTTGCGCATCTTGTCGTCGACGCCCAGGAGATAGCCGGTGTGACGGAAGCCGCACGAGGCGCCGTCGGCGCGTTCGGCAAAGTGCTGAAAGAAGTCGAGGGAGTACCGGATCATCCGGCACGTCTCGGCGGTGGAGTAGTGCTGGCGAACGCACGCCGAGCTCTTGCCCGTCCCGCCTGATGCGATCGTTCCCTTGTCGACCACGATCACGTCGCGGACGCCGCGTCGCGTGAGATGGAACGCGGTGCTCACTCCGGTCACGCCGCCGCCGATGATCACCACGTCTGCCGTGCGGGTCGTCGTCATCGCAGGAATGCTAGCATGTCATCTCGATCATGGACCACGAGCTGGCGTCGCTGTTCTCGCCGATCGCGGTCGGCGGCCTCACGCTGAAGAACCGGATCTATTCGTCCGGTCACGCCGAAGCCATGGCCGAGGGCGGCCGGCCCGGCGAGCGGCTGACGCGCTACCACGAGGCCAAGGCGCGCGGCGGCTGCGCCCTGACGATCTTCGGCGGGTCCTCGAGCGTCCATCCGTCGTCGCCGGCCGCTGCGTGGAAGCAGATCGCGAACCACGACGACTCGATCGTCGCGCCGTACCGCGCGTTGGCCGACGCGGTGCACGCGCACGACTGTCTGGTGTTCACGCAGCTCACGCACCTTGGCCGGCGGGCGCAGTCCGACGCCGACGTCGGCGGCCCGCTGCTGGCGCCGTCGCAGATTCCCGAGCGCGTTCACCGCGAGGTGCCCCATGAGCTCGACGCCGAGCAGATCGCCGAGCTGGTGCGGGCGTTCGGCGAGGCCGCGCGCCGCTGTCGCGAGGGTGGGCTGGACGGCGTCGAGATCTCCATGGCGCACAACCATCTCGTCGATCAATTCTGGTCGCCCGCCTTCAACACACGGACCGACGAGTACGGCGGCAGCCTGGACAATCGCCTGCGTTTCGGCTTCGAGGTGCTGACCGAGATCCGGCGGCGAGTCGGGCGCGATTTCGTGGTGGGCGTCCGGATCTCCGGCGACGAATTCAGCCCGGGCGGCCTCGGCGCCGACGACATGGCGGCGATCGCACGACGGCTCGCCGGCTGCGGCCTGATCGATTTCATCTCGGTCATCGGCGGCGGCGCGCACACCTACAGCCTGCAGGCCGCCGCGATCCCAAACATGAGCTTCGCGCAGGCCGTGTTCGTGCCGCTCGCCGCCGCGATCAAGAGCGCCGCGCCGGAGCTCCCGATCTTTCACGCCAGCCGTATCGTCGATCCGCTGCACGCTGATCGTCTCGTGGCCGCGGGGCAGATCGACGTCGTCGGCATGACGCGCGCGTTGATCGCGGATCCCGAGCTGCCGCGCAAGGCGCGCGAGGGGCGGCTGGACGACATTCGCCGCTGCGTGGGCGCCAACGAAGGCTGCATCGATCGGATCTATCAAGGCAAGCCGGTCACATGCGTGCAGAATCCGGCGACGGGACGCGAGCGCGAGCTCGGGGAGCTGCGTCCAGTGGCAACGGCCAAGCGCGTCGTGGTGATCGGCGGCGGTGTCGCGGGGCTCGAGGCGTCGCGCGTCGCGGCGTTGCGCGGCTGCCGCGTCGTGCTGCTGGAGAAAGCAACGGAGCTCGGCGGACAGATTCTGCTCGCGGCGCGCGCGCCGGCGCGCGCGGAATACGCGGGCATCGTCCGCTTTCTCATCGGTCAGGTGCGCAAGCTCGGCGTCGACGTCCGGCTTGGCGTCGAGGCGACGGCGAGCCTGGTGTTCGACGAGCGGCCGGACGCGGTCGTGGTCGCCACCGGGTCGCATCCCTACGTCCCGCTGGTGCCGGGCAGCGACGGCAAGCACGTCGTGACGGACCGCGACGTGCTGGCGGGCGAGGCGACGGTCGGTAACCGCGTGGTCGTGATCGACGACGTCCACACCGAGCAGGCGCTTTCGACGGCGGAGCTGCTGCTCGATGCGGGCAAGCGCGTGGAGGTGATCTCGCCGCTGTTCTACGTCGGCCAGGACATCGGCATCACGTCGATCGCGCCGCTCTATACGCGGCTCTACACGAAGGGCGCCGTATTCACGCCGTGCAGCGAGCTGACCGCGGTGGAGGGCTCGACGGTCATCGTTCGCAACGTCTTTTCCGGTGCGGAGCGCCGTATCGAAGCGGTGGACACGGTCGTGCTGGCGACGGGGAGCCGCTCGACCGACGCGCTCTATCGCGCACTTGCCGGCCGCGTGCCGGCGTTATACGCGGCCGGCGACTGCGTGGCGCCGCGCGGCGTGCACCAGGCGATTCTGGACGGCACTCGCGTCGCGCGCGCGATCTGAGTCGCGAAGTGATCAGTCGGCGTGCATTGCTCACCGCCACCGTCGCGGCCTTCGCCGCGCCGCGGTCCGCGCACGGACAGCCGCCGCGCGCGAGGCTCGCGATGCTCCTCACGGGGTCGCCCGCGGTCGTGACGCCGGAGTATGTCGCGTTCGCGCAACAGCTCACCGATCTCGGCTGGATCGAAGGCCAGAACCTCACGGTCGATCGTCGCTGGACGGAGGCGCCGGAACGATTCGTCGATCTCGCGGCCGATGCGGTTCGTGCGACGCCCGCGGTGATGCTTACCGCTGGTCCCGATGCGACGCGCGCCGCGCAGCGGGCGACGGCGACGATCCCGATCGTCATGATCGCCTCGAGTGATCCTCGGGTGATGGGCGTCGTGAGCCTCGCGCGTCCCGGCGGAAACCTGACGGGGCTCACGATCGGTCAGCCGGAGGTCACGAGCGAAAAGCGGCTGCAGCTCAGTAGAGAAGCGCTGCCCGCGCTCTCCCGTGTGGCGGTGATGTGGGACGTCAATCGGCCGACCGACGGCGGCGCCTCGGCCGCAACGATGGTCGCCGCCGCCCACGTGCTGGGCTTGCGTCTGCACGACGTCGACGTGAACGATTCGGGCGATTACGCCGCAGCGTTTGCCGTCGCGAAGAGAGACAAAGCCGAGGCGGTGCTCCTTGTCGAAAGCCCTCGCGCAGTGGCGAATCGGGCGCTCATCGCCGAGCTCGGGCTCAAGCATCGGCTGCCTGTTGTCAGCCAGTTCAGCCGCATCGTTGACGCGGGCGGCCTCATGTCGTACGGCCCCGATCTCAGCGACCTGTTTCGCCGGGCCGCGAGTTACGTCGACAAGATCTTGAAGGGCGCCAAGCCGGCCGATCTCCCCGTCGAGCAGCCGACCAAATTCGAGCTGGTCATCAACCTCAAGACCGCGAAGGCGCTTGGTCTCGTCATTCCGCCCTCGCTGCTGCTACGGGCCGACCGGCTCATCGAGTAACGAGCTAGGACTGACGCGTGCTGCCATGACGTATCCTTCCCACTGATGGTCGCGCGCGCCGCCGACCGGCCGCTGCTCGTGCTGAATGCCGGATCGTCCACGCTCAAGTTCTCACTCTTCGACGCCGCTGCAACCGATACCCCACGCCTCGTCCGGCATGGGGTCGTCGACGGTATCGGGAGCCACCCACGCCTCGTGGTGGACGATGCCGCACCGCAGCCAGCCACGGCGGCCACGAGTCACGGAGGCGCGTTCGGCGTCGTGGCGCGCTGGCTGGACGACCACCTGCGCGGCACGCCGCCGATCGCCGTCGGCCACCGCGTCGTGCACGGCGGGACGCGCTACGCGGGCCCGGTCGCGATCGACGACGCCGTGCTCGGCGCGCTCGAGGGGCTCACGCCGCTGGCGCCGCTGCACCAACCGCAGGCGCTCGCGGCCATTCGTGGCGTGCGCGAGCTCTGGCCGGCGGTGCACCAGGTGGCGTGCTTCGACACGGCGTTTCATCACGGACGTCCCGAGCTCGTCGAAGCCTTCGCGCTGCCGCGCGAGCTGTTCGACAGCGGTGTGCGACGGTACGGCTTCCACGGGCTGTCGTACGAATACATCGCGGGGAGCCTCCCGCGCGTCGCGCCCGCCATCGCCGATGGGCGAGTGGTGGTCGCGCATCTCGGCAACGGCGCCAGCCTCTGCGCCATGCGCGAGCGCCGGAGTGTGGACACGACGATGTCGTTCAGCGCCCTCGATGGGCTGCCGATGGGCACGCGCGTCGGCGATCTCGATGCGGCCGTGGTGCTGTACCTGCTCACCGAGCGCCACATGAGCGCTGACGACATCGGCACGCTGCTCTATACGCGCTCAGGGCTGCGCGGTCTGTCAGGCGTCAGCAGCGACGTGCGCGAGCTGCTCGCGAGCCCCGAGCCTCGTGCACGCTTCGCGCTGGAGTACTTTGCGTTCCGCATCGCGCGTGAGGTGGCCGCGCTGGCGGGCGTACTCGGCGGACTCGACGGTCTCGTCTTCACGGCCGGCATCGGTGAGCATGCGGCGCCCGTGCGAGCCGACGTCTGCGCGCGGTTGGCCTGGCTCGGCGTGCGTCTCGATGCCAGCGCCAACGAGGCTCACGGTCCGACCATTTCGGCAGCGGCCAGTCGCGTCGGAGTCTATGTCATCCCGACGAACGAGGAGATCGTCATCGCGCGGGCGACCATTCGTCTGTATCCTCGGTGCCCATGATGAAGGCGAGCGTCCTGGCTCTGCTGCAGTTGGCCGCGGCGTCGACCGTGGCGTTCGCCGGCTCGGATCCGGTCGAGCGCCATTCCGGAAGGGTGATCAGCGTCGATCGGTTGCGCGATACGGTGGTCATCGAAGAAATGGGAGCGTGGAGCGCGGCGACCGAGCGAGCCGCGATGACGCGGAACCGAATTCACTTCACGGGACTGACAGAATTCAAGATCTTCGTGCGCACGCGCGGGGCCGGGAAGTTTCGTGGCGAGTTCGGCGAGATCCCACTGCGCGTGACGAACGTGTTCGCCGGTGACACCGTGACCGCCGAATGCGTGCGAGACGGCAACCGCCTCGTGGCGCTCAGCATCATTCTCGCGGAGCCATTCTAAAAGTCTGACCCGCCGCTCGCCGGCGCGTGGACGGGTGTATGGTGATCGCGTCGGAGCCAGGCATGTCAGACCCATACGTGGATCGTCGGCATCAGATGTTCCCCCGGCTGACCCCGACTCAGGTCGAACGCATCTCCGCGCTCGGTGAGCGACGGCGCGTGCGCGCCGGTGAGGTGTTGTTCGAGCTGGGCGAGCAGAACACTCGCTTCTTCGTCGTCATCGAAGGCGCCGTGGAGATCGCCCGTCCGGTCGACGGCCACGAAGAGCTGATCACGGTCGTCGGCCCAGGCGAATTCACGGGCGAGATCAACATGCTGTCGGCGCGCCGGGGACTCGTGCGCGCCCGGGCCGCCACCGACGGGTCGGTCGTGGCCGTCGATCGGGAGCACCTGCGTGCGCTCGTGCAGCGCGACTTCGAGCTCAGCGAAATCCTCATGCGCGCATTCATCCTGCGCCGGGTGGCGCTCATCGCCCGCGGCGTCGGCGGCCTGGTGCTCATCGGCTCGCAGCATTCGGCCCCCACGCTGCGCCTCAGAGAATTCCTGAGCCGAAACGGTCAGCCGTTCACCTATCAGGAGGTGGAGAGCGATCCGAGTGTAGAAGCGCTGCTCGATCGATTTCACGTCGGTGTCGATGACGTGCCGGTCGTGCTG
Source organism: Candidatus Rokuibacteriota bacterium (assembly GCA_036802765.1). Lineage (GTDB taxonomy): Bacteria > Methylomirabilota > Methylomirabilia > Rokubacteriales > CSP1-6 > AR12. Next base: position 21,628 of record DAIRVP010000009.1, on the reverse strand, counting down.
TGTGAAGGCGGGAAGCTCCTGAGGAACCCGTCGATCGAGACGCTCGCCACGGCATTGGGCTTGAGCCCGCAGTTCGACGCCCGGGCGATCCGTGACGTCGTGATCGTCGGCGCCGGACCCGCGGGCCTGGCCGCTGCCGTCTACGCGGCGTCGGAGGGACTCGACGTGCTGGTGCTCGAGACGACGGCGCCCGGCGGCCAGGCCGGCTCGAGCTCACGGATCGAGAACTATCTCGGATTCCCCACCGGCATTTCCGGCCAGGACCTCGCCGGCCGCGCCCTCATGCAGGCCGAGAAGTTCGGCGCCGAGGTGGCCATTGCTCGCGACGCGGTCCGGCTCGACTGTGGCTCCAAGCCCTACCGGGTGCATCTCGCCAGCGGCGAGGTCGTGCAAACGCGAACCGTCGTCATCGCGTGTGGCGCTCGCTATCGCAAGCCGGCGCTGCCCGAGCTGCGGCGGTTCGAGGGCGCGGGCGTGATGTACAGCGCCACGCACGTCGAGGCGCAGGTGTGCCGGGGCGAGGAGATCGCGGTCGTCGGCGGCGGCAACTCGGCGGGTCAGGCCGCGGTGTTCCTGTCTCAGGGCTGCTCGAACGTGAACGTCCTCGTCCGGGGCCCGGGACTCGCCGAGAGCATGTCGCGCTATCTCATCCAGCGCATCGAGGACAGCGTCAACGTGACGCTGCGAACGCGCACGGAGATCACGGCGCTCGAAGGCGAGCACGGGCTCGAGCGCGTTCGTTGGCGGCAGCTCGACAACGGCGTCGTCGAGACGCGTCCGATCCGGCACGTCTTCTTGATGACCGGCGCCGATCCCAACACCGGGTGGTTGAAAGGCTGCATGGCGCTCGACGACAAGAGCTTCGTCAAAACCGGCGCGGATCTCCACCCGGCTGAGCTCGAGGCCGCAGGATGGCCGCTCGCCCGCCGGCCCGAGCTGCTGGAGACGAGCACTCCCGGAGTGTTCGCCGTCGGCGACGTGCGATCCTCGAGCATCAAGCGCGTGGCCTCGGCGGTGGGCGAGGGATCGGTGTGCGTGCAGCTCATCCATCGCTCGCTGCGGGAGGTCTGATGCCGACGGCCGACCTCGAGCCGCCGGCGCAGTATCTCTTCATCGTCGCCCGCGATCGTCCCGACATCCTCACGCGCGTTCGCGAGCGGCTGCGCGACGATGTCCGCATCGAAGTGATCGTTAATCGACGACACGGCGATCGCCGTCGATCTGCGGAGAGCCAAACGCCCGAGCGGCGCCGCGCGGATCGCCGCCGGCCGACGCGACACTGGGACGACCTCAGCGTCTATCCGACGCTCGTCGTGCAGAAGCGCGTGGAGTCGTGGGCGGAACTGCAGGCCAAGATGCTCGCGGCCGGCCACGAGGCGCAGACGCTGCGCGCCGAGAACGCGCGGCTGAGCGCGGAAAATGCGCGACTGCGCGACGCCATCGTGAGCATGGAGCGGCGCGTGGAGGCGCTGGTGGCCGCCGACGCGTTGCTGAAGGCCGACGCCACGGCGACGCTCGCGCAGGCGGAGGAAGTCATCGGCTCACTGCTCCTGCGGTTTCGCGAGCGACTGCATCCGCCGCCGCGCACCGGATCCTGACGTCTCGAACTCTGGACATTCCCATTCGCCGCCGCGTTCACTATCGTGAGCGCGCGATGACGGGTCGGCTGCGCTTCTACGATGCTCCGACGGCGTGGGGCGTCGTCCTCGGCGACGACGGTCAGCTGTACATGCTCCTGGGCCAGCCCGCTTCGGGCGTGCCGCTGCGCGTGGGTGAGCGCATTCGCTTCGAGCCGGCGCCGGGTCCCGGCGGGCCGCGGGCAATCGCGGTTCAGCGTCTCGACGCGGTCAAGGGCCTGACTCCTGGCACGCGCTGAGACCAGCGGAGCACGACGATGACGACGCCGGTCTCGTAAAGCTCCTCGGCCAGGAAGACGACGCCGAAGACGAGCAGCCACGTCTGTGCGAACAGCAACCCGGCGGCGAGCGCCCAGACGGCGATGGCGATTACGAGGCCGCGGATGCCACGGATGAGCCACAGCGACGACGCCGTATTGTCGCCGTCGCGGACGGCGCGCGTGGCGAGCCGCGCGCCGTGCACGGCCGCCGCCACGCCGCCGAGCACCAGGATCGCGGCGACGAGCCACGTGGTCATGATCCGCATCGTCACGCAACGGCGATCGCCCGGCAATTACGCAGCAGGTAATGCGGTACACTCCCCGGCACATCGTTCGCCGAGGAGATCGTCATGGCACTGCTCGAAGGCAAGGTCGCAATCATCACTGGAGCATCGAAGGGCATCGGCCGCGCGCTCAGCCTGCGGTTCGCGCAGGAAAAGGCTGCGGTGATCTGCACCGCGCGCTCGGCCGACTTGGTGCGTGAGACCGCCGATCTCGTCACCAAGACGGGCGGCCGCGCGATCGCCGTCACGTGCGACGCGGCGAAGGAAGACGACGTCAAGCGCATGATCGAGGCCGGCGTGAAGGCCTTTGGCCGCATCACGACGCTCATCAATAACGCGGGTGACGGCGGCCCGACGAAACCGGTGCAGGACTACACGATGGACGACTGGATGTACACGATCCACTCGTGTCTCACCAGCTCGTACGTGTGCACGCGCTTCGCGGTGCCGGAGATGCTCAAGGCCGGCGGCGGCTCGATCGTCAACATTTCGTCGGGCGCCGGCCGCCGCGGCCTGCCGTTCCGCATCGGCTACTGCTCGGCGAAGGCGGGCCAGGTGGGCATGGCGTACGGTCTGGCCCTCGAGCTCGGCCCGCAGGGCATCCGGGTGAACGTCGTGGCGCCGGGCGCCGTCGAGGGCGATCGCATCGACCGCGTGATCGCCGGACAGGCCCAGGTGCGCGGGATCAGCGAGGAGGCGATGCGCCGCAGCATGCTCGAGCGCTCGCCGCTGCGACGCATGACGACGGCCGACGACATCGCGGAAGCGGCGCTGTTTCTGGCGAGCGATCTCGCCAAGAACGTCTCGGGCCAGGTGCTCGCCGTGAACGCCGGCGAGCCGGCTGGCTAGCGGCTACCAGCGCGCCGACAGGCCGACGAGACCGGTCTGGGTGTCGAGATCGGTGTGTAGCGTCGTCCTCGCAGCGGACGAGTCGCGAATCCTGAAATCGGGATCGGTGTGGGTGAAACGGTACTCGCCGAAGACCATGAGGTTCTTGTAGATGTAGACCGCGACGCCTGCGCCGGCCTTGTAGCCGAACGAGACCTCGGTGTCGCCGTCGAAGTTGCGGAACAGACGCGTGTTCCGCGGCGTGAGCGTGCTGAAGAAGATCGGCGATCCACCGAGGATGTAGGGCTGCACCCGTCCGCCGGGCGCATTCTCTGACTTGAAGAGCGGCAGGCGGAGGAAGACGTCGAGCGAGATCGACCTCACGGTCAGGTCGAACGAGCCGAAGCCCACCTTGTTGGTGCCGCAGCCGCCTTGATCGATCGGACAGCCGACCACGGTCACGGACTGGGGACCGATGTTCGGTGAGAACGAAAAGAAGTCCACGCCCAGGCCCAGGAACGGAACGGCGTCGAAGTAACGACCCATGCGCAAGCCGTAGGCGAGGGCCGTTTCGAACTCCACGTCTTTATAGTCCGCGTGCCCCGCGCCCTGGCTCACGGCCTTGATGTCGTCTTTCTCGGTGAAGCTCGAGCCGACGTAGATGTCGGCGAACCACTCGGCCGAACAGGGTTGCACGCTCACGACGAGCAACGCGATGGCCAGCCACGCTCTCTTCATCGGGTTCCTCCGAGGGCCCAGTGTAGCCGAGTCAGCCGAATTTCGGACGTATGATTCGCGCCATGCGCGAGCTCTACGACACCATCGGGCGGGGTTATGACACGCATCGACGCCCCGATCCGCGGCTGGCGGCGGCCATCGCGGCCGCGCTCGGCGTCGCGTCGAGCGTCGTCAACGTGGGCGCGGGCGCAGGATCGTACGAGCCCGTCGACCGCCCGGTGGTCGCCGTCGAGCCGTCGGCGGCCATGCTGCGACAGCGCCGGCGGGGCGCCGCGCCGGCTGTGCAGGCGTCGGCGACGGATCTGCCGTTCCGCGACGCGGCGTTCGCGGCGGCGCTGGCAATACTGACCGTGCACCACTGGCCCGATCGCGCCCGCGGGCTGGCCGAGCTGGCGCGCGTCGCGCGGGACCGCGTGGTCATCGTGACGTGGGATCCCGAAGCGCGCTATGCGTTCTGGCTCGTCGACGACTACTTTCCCGAAATCCCCGCGATCGATCGCGTGATCTTTCCCACCCTCGACGATTTTCGCCGTGTGCTCGGCCCCGTCGACGCGCGGCCGCTGCCGATTCCGTACGACTGCGTCGACGGTTTTCTCGGCGCGTACTGGCGACGGCCGGACGCGTATCTGGACGCCGGTGTGCGCGGGGCGATCTCGACGTTCACGAAGGTTCGCGACGTCGAGCCCGGGCTGGCGCGGCTGCGCGCCGATCTCGCCGACGGCACGTGGGAGCGACGTCACGGTCAGCTTCGACAGCGCGAGGCGGTCGATCTGGGCTATCGGCTGGTCGTGGCCGAGAGGATGTGACCGTGGCCGAACCGCCGTCCATCCAATGGACGCGCTATCGCAGCGCGGGCACGGAGGTCGGCACGCCGGATCGCGAGCGCTGGGCGCCGCTCGCCTTTCCCGCGCCGCCGGCCGATCGGCCCTGGGTGTTCGGCGTCGTCGTGACCTCCGCCCACGGTGTCGTCGCGTGGCGCCGTCGCGATGCACACGACGACCCGGTGCGCGAGATTCTCGGCGGCGACACGCGTCCGGATCGAATCGCGGATCGCCGACTCATGCGGTATCTCAGGACGATCGGCGACGTCGGGATCGGCGCGCAGACGATGCGCGAGCAGCCGACGCTCATCCTCACGCCCCAGGAGCCGGACGACGAGAGCATGCCCGAGCTCTATGCCTTCCGGGTGGCGCGTGGGCTGCCGCATCACCCACGCAACATCATCTACTCCCTGTACGGTCGCCTGCCGCCGGAGCATCCGATGCTGACGACGAGGGGACTGTCGCCGATCATTCTCACGACGTCGGCGGGGCGGGATGAGCTCGCGCGACGGGGAATCCGCGATGCGGCCATCATCGTCGACGCCCTGCTGGAGCCGGAGGGCCTCGCGCGCGCGCACGCGCGGCTGCGCGCGGAGCACGGCGTGCGCTACCTCGCGTGCGAAGGCGGTCAGACGCTGTTCGCGGCGCTGCACGCCGCCCGCGTCCTCGACGAGATGTTCGTCACGACGACCGACGTCGTCGTGGATCGCTCCGCCCACGAGGGGGTGCTCACGACGTTCGACTTCGCGGCCGAGCACGCGACGTTGATGGCGGACGGTCGGGTTGAGCCTGGCGGCGTTTACAGCTTCAAGCGCTGGCGCTTCGCGCGCGGCGGATGAGCTCGTTCGTCGACGAGTCGTGCGTGAGACGCGGCTCGTGACGCGCGGTGAGCTCGGGCACGATGCGCGTGGCGAGCGCCTTGCCCAGCTCGACGCCCCACTGATCGAATGAATTGATGCCCCAGATCGCGCCCTGCACGAAGACTTTGTGCTCGTAGAGCGCGACGAGGGCGCCCAGCGTGCCCGGCGTCAGGCGCTCGGCCAGGATCGTGTTGCTGGGCCGATTGCCCTCGAACGTGCGATGCGGAATCTGAAACGGCGGCACCCCTTCGGCCGCCACCTCCTCCGCCGTCTTGCCGAAGGCGAGCGCTTCGGTCTGCGCAAACAGATTGGCGAGCAGCAGCGGGTGATGCTCGCCGACCTCGTCGAGCGGCTGCAGGAATCCGATGAAATCGCACGGAATCAGCTTCGTGCCCTGGTGGATCAGCTGGAAGAACGCGTGCTGCCCATTCGTGCCCGGCTGACCCCACACGATCGGACCCGTCTGATAGTCGACCGGACGGCCGTCGAGCCGCACGTGCTTGCCGTTGGATTCCATGTCGAGCTGCTGCAGGTACGCGGGAAAGAAACGCAGATCGTGGCTGTAGGGCAGGATCGCCTGCGTCTCGGCACCGAAGAAATCGTCGTACCAGATGCCGAGGACGGCCATGAGGACCGGCAGGTTCTCGTCGAACGGCGTATCGCGGAAGTGCATGTCCATCGTGTGCGCGCCGTCGAGCAGCTCGCGGAAGCGCTCGGGGCCAATCGCGATCATCACTGAGAGCCCGATGGCCGACCAGACCGAGTAGCGACCGCCGACCCAATCCCAGAACTCGAACATGTTCGCCGGGTCGATGCCGAACTTCCTCACCTCGGCCTCCGCGGTGGAGACCGCGACGAAGTGCTTGGCGACCGCGCGCTCGTCGCCGAGCGCACTCACACACCACGCGCGGGCCGTGCGCGCGTTCGTCAGCGTCTCCAGCGTCGTGAAGGTTTTCGACGCGACGATGAACAGCGTCTCCGCCGGATCGAGGTCGCGGGTCGACGCCACGAAGTCGGCGCCGTCCACGTTGGACACGAAGCGCAGAGTGAGCCGCGGGTCGGCGTACCAGCGCAGCGCGGTCGTGACCATGGCGGGGCCGAGGTCCGAGCCGCCGATGCCGATGTTGACGATGTTGCGGATCGGCCGGCCCGTGAATCCGGTCCAGGCACCGGAACGAACGCGCCCGGCGAAGTCCGCCATGCGCGCGAGCACCGCGTGCACGCGGGGCACGACGTCCTCGTCGTCGACGACGATGCGCGCGCTGCGCGGCGCCCGCAGCGCCACGTGCAGCACCGCGCGGCGCTCGGTGGTGTTGATCGGTTCGCCGGCGAACATCGCCTCCATGCGCTCGCGTACGCCGCACGCGCGCGCGAGATCCAGCAGCAACGTCAGTGTCTCGTCGGTGACGCGCTGCTTGGAGTAGTCGAGATAGAGACCCGCGCCGTCCGCCGCGAGCCGCTCGCCGCGGAGGTCATCTTTGGCGAAGAGCTCGCGCAGATGCACGGCGCGCATCGATCGCTGGTGCGCCGCGAGCGCCGTCCACTCCGGGCGGCTCGTCAGCGGGGTCTCGCTGCTCAATTGGGGCTCTCAGGCCTCAGCGCACGGGCGCGCGCGCCGTCCCAGACGAGCACGCTGGGCTGCATGCCGACGAACAGTCCCGTGCCCACGACGCCGGGGATGGCCCGCAGCGTCGCGTCGAGCGCGGCAGCATCGGCGATTGGACCCACGCGGCAGTCGAGGAGTCGATTACCGTTGTCGGTCACGACCGGCGTTCCAGCCGCGGCGCGCAGCTCGGCAGGATAACCGAGCGCCTCGAGCCGCCGGCGACACAGCGCAGCGGCGAACGGAATGACCTCGATCGGAAGTCGCCCGCGACTGCCCAGCACGGGCACGAGCTTCTCGCCGCCGACGAGCACAATGAAGCGGCGCGCGAGCGACGCCACGACTCTCTCCCGAACGAGCGCGCCGCCGTAGCCCTTGATGAGGTCGCAGCGGGGATCGACCTCGTCGGCGCCATCGACGGCGAGATCGAGCGCCTCTACGTCGTCCGGGGTGAGCAGCTTGATCCCGAGCCCGCGCGCCAGCGTCGCCGTTGCCTCGGATGTGGGCACGCCGCGGACGTCGAGTCCGGCGGCGACGCGCTGGCCGAGGGCGCGCACGAACGCCGACGCCGCCTGTCCGGTGCCGAGGCCGAGCACCTGGCCGTTCGCGACGTGGCGCAGCGCCTCGGCGGCGAGCGCGGTGGCCCCGGCGTCGGTGAGTCGCGCTTCTTCCGGCATGCGGCGTCAGCATCCCTCAGCTGGCCGCCGCCGTCCAGCGCACGCGTTAGAATCCGCGCCGTGAGCGCCGACGCGATCGATCCGCTGGAGGACCTGTTCGCGCGCGGTGTGACCGACGGCCTGCCCGTCGTGCCGCCGACAGCCGAGCGTGTGCGCGCCGCGGTGGCGGCCAGCGGACGGCGCGGCGACGAGCTGATCGGCCTCGTGGCGCCCGCCAACGGGCGTGCCACCGTCGAGCGCGTGGCCGTGAACGCCGTCATGGCCGGGTGCCGTCCGGAGTACCTGCCGGTCGTGCTGGCTGCCGTCGACGCCATCTGTGATCCCGATTTCGCGCTCGTCGGCGTGTCCGGGACGACGGATGCCGTCACACCGCTCGTGATCGTGAACGGTCCGTTGCGGCGGACGCTCGAGGTCAACTCCGGCGCCTCCGTGTTCGGCGCCGGCTTCCGCGCCAACGCCACCATCGGCCGCGCGGTGCGGCTGGTCTGGGTCAACGTCGGCGGCGCGCGCCCCGGCGTGATCAGCATGTCGACGTTCGGTCAGCCGGGCCGCTATTCCTACTGCATCGGCGAGCACGAAGAAGCGAGCCCATGGGAACCGCTGTCGGTCGAGCACGGGTTCGCACCGGGTGAAAGCACCGTCGCGGTCATGGCCGCGGAGGCTCCGCAGGTGGTCGTGAACGCGGCGGGCCGCACGGCGCGCGACATCCTGTCGACCGTAGCGCGAGCAGGCGTCGTCATCGCCAGCCCGGACCTCGCGCCGCTCGGCGACACGCTGCTGGTGATCGGTCCCGAGCATGCCGCGACGATCGCGGGCGACGGATTCTCGAAAGCAGACGTCCGGCGCTTCGTGTGGGAAGAATGCCGTGTCAGCATCGACGGCACGCGCGTGCCGAAGTTCAGCGAGGCCGCGCGGCTGCACATCGTGGTCGCGGGCGGCACGGCTGGACGGTTTTCGGCGTGGGTGCCGGGCTGGCCGTTCCGCGGCGCGCCGTCGCGGCTGGTGCTCCGGCGCGTCGCGGCCGTGTGAGACAATCGCGCCTCGCATGACGACGCTCCTCGAGATCCGCGGCCTCGCCAAGCGCTTCGGCGGCGTGCTGGCGGTGAACGGTCTTGACCTCAGCGTCGACGCGGGCGAAGTGCGCGGGCTCATCGGCCCCAACGGCTCGGGCAAGACGACGACGATCAATTTGATCTCGGCGCTCTACCGGCCCGATCGCGGCGAGATCCGGTTGGGCGGCGAGCGCCTCGAGCGGCTGCGCCCGCACGAAGTCGCCGGGCGCGGCGTAGCCCGCACGTTTCAGATCTCCAAGCTGTTCGCCAACATGACCGTGCTCGAGAACGTGCTGGTGCCGGCGTTCGCCGAGCTCGATCGCGCGGACGCGCGCCGTCCGCCCGCAGAGATCCACGAGCGCGCGCGTCGCCTCCTCGCGCTGGTGCTGCTCGACGGTCATCGCGACGCGCTCGCCAAAGAGCTGTCGGGCGGACAGAGCATGCTCCTGCAGATCGCGCGCGGTCTGATGTTGCGCTCGGTGCGGCTGTTCCTGATGGACGAGCCGTTCGCCGGCGTGCATCCGACCATCAAGGACACGATCATGCAGACGATTCTCACGGCGAACCGTGAGGAGGGCGTGACGTTCCTGATCGTGTCCCACGAGATGGCGACGCTGCGACGGCTGGCCGCGCGAGTGTCGGTCATGCACGAAGGCCGGCTCATCGCCGAAGGCTCGTTCGAGACGGTTGCCAACCAGCCGATCGTGCTCGAAGCGTACCTCGGAGGCTGAATGGCGTTTCTCGAGGTGCACGACGTCATGGCCGGATACCTGGAGGGCATCGACGTCCTCAACGGGCTGTCGCTGACCGTCGAGCGCGGCAGCATCACCGGGATCATCGGCGCGAACGGGGCGGGGAAGTCGACGCTGCTCAAGACCATCTTCGGCTTCCTGCATCCCCGCCGCGGCTGCATCGTTCTCGACGGTCGCGAGATCCAGACGCTGCCGCCGCACGCCGTGAAGCGGCACGGCGTCAGTTACGTCGCCCAGGGGGCCAGCGTCTTCCCGCAGCTCACGGTGCAGGAGAATCTCGACCTCGGGGCCTGGGTGTTCCGACACGATCGGGCGCGCATGGCGGCCATGCTGGAGCGTGCATGGGCGGCGTTTCCGCGGCTGCGCGACAAGCGGCGCGCGCGCGCGACGACGTTGTCCGGCGGCGAGGCGAAGATGCTGTCCCTGGCGAAGGAGCTCGTCACCGATCCGGGTCTCCTGCTCGTGGACGAGCCGTCGGCCGGGTTGTCGCCGAAGATCACCGAGCAGGTGTACGAGCGCCTCGCGGCGGCGCGCGCCGCCGGCGCGACGATCCTGCTCGTCGATCAGAACATCGCCAAGGCGATCGCCGTCAGCGATTACCTTTATATGATCGAGATGGGGCGCGTGCGCCATCATGGGCCACGCGCCGTCTTCGCTGAGCAGGTCCGCGATCTCGTGCGTGATGCCCTTCTCGGCGTCTGAGCCAGTGTCTCCGCTCGCGCGACGCGTCGGCCTGGCGCTCGCCGTCTATGCGGCGCTCGCGTGGGTGCCGTGGGCGGTGTCCGAATATCACCTGCACGTGCTCGTCACGAGCTGTTACTACGTCGTGCTCGCCATCGGCTGGAACCTCCTCGCCGGCTACACGGGACAGTTCTCGCTCGCGCATCACACGTTCGCCGGCGTCGGCGCCTATACGTCGGCGCTGCTCGTCACGCACACCGGAGCGCCGATCGTCGTCGGCGTCGCCGCGGGGGTGGTGCTAGCGGCGCTGCTCGGGTGGGGCCTCGGCACCCTGTGCTTGCGGATGCGCGCTATCTATCTGGCGCTCGCCACCTGGGCGTTCGCCGAGTCGGTGCGGCTCCTGGTCGCCGTCGAATACCAGATCACGCGCGGCGATCTGGGGCTCATGACGCCGTTTCTCTTCGGCACCCCGCGGCCGGCGCCGCATTATTTTCTCTTTCTCGGTCTTGCTCTCGCCGCCGTCCTCGTCGCGTGGCAGCTCGTGCACTCGCGCGTCGGCGTCTACCTGCGTGCCATCCGCGACGATGAGGAGGCGGCCGCCGTCATGGGCGTCGATACGTTCAAGTGGAAGCGCGTCATCTTCGCCGTGTCCGCCGTCTTCGCTGCCGTCGCCGGCGGCTTTCAGGGCCACTACGTCGGACTGCTGTCCCCGACGCCGATGAAGTTCAACGAGATCGCCATCATCATCATCATGGTCATCATCGGTGGCCTGCGCACGTTCTGGGGCCCGGTGGTCGGCGCGATCTTCGTCGAGTTCCTGTCCGAGGCGCTCCGCCCCTGGGGCGAAACGCGCATGGTGCTCTTCGCGCTGCTGGTCATCGTGGTCGCGCGTGCATATCCCGCCGGCCTCGTCGGTGCGGCCGGCGCGCTGCGGCGGCGGCTGGGCGTGCGGCGCGCGCGGTGAGGGCGGTGAGGACGGTGAGGGCGTGGGGCGCCGCGGGCCGAACGCAGGCCGGCCGTTCACGCGCGCTCGGTTCGCCAAACGCGGGTCGGCGGCTCACGCGGGGCGCGATGAGCCGAACGCCGGTCGGCGGCTCACGGACGGCTCGCGATTGCACGCGGGTGCAAGACGCTGATCGCGTAGCCGACGTCGAGGCGCTTCCCCTGCCAGCCGGAGATTGCAGTGCGCGCGTTGATGTGCAGTCCCGCCGCGTCGTTTTGTAGTTGTAGCGCGTCGATCGGGTTCGCCGGCTCTGCGGCCGCCGCCGGCACCTCTGATAGGACCCGCCCGTCCGGGCGCCGGAAGCAGAGCTCTCCATTCGCCTGTCGTTCGACTTGAAAGCCCTCTTCGTGCACAGCGCGGTGGTGTCGTCGGCATAGCATCGCGAGATTCGACAGCTTCGTCGGGCCGCCGTGCGCCCAGTGCTTGATGTGATGGCCCTGTCCGAACGGCAGCCCACAGCCCGGGAAGCGGCAGCCTTTGTCGCGATGCTGAAGCGCGCGCCGTAGCGCCGGGGGGATCGTCCGCGCCCGCGCACCGACTTCGGTGATCCGACCGTCGGTGTCGTGCCGCATCACCACGCGGCTCGCATCGCATGCCAGGCGCTGGGACGTTCCAGCGGGAACGCGCGCGCCCCCTTCGAGGACCGACTGGCCCGGCGCATCAGCGTCCGCGAGCACCCCAGCATCGACGTGAACGACGACCTGATAGTGTTCGCCCGGGGCGCCAGGCTCCATCCCGCGGTGCAGAGCGGTCTCTGCAACCAGCGCCAGCGCATCGGCCTGCTGCTGTTCCATGGTCGGCGCCTCCGGCGAGCCGTCGACGACCGACGTTCCCGCGGGAACGTCGCCCTTCCGACGCCGATAGAGAGTCTCCCGCGCGGCAGCGAGCGCCTGCAGCACGACGGCGCCGACCTCCGGCTCCAGCCGCCCGCGGATCACCACCATGCCGTCTGCATCCGGATACACGTGCAGCGCGCGGTGACGGTGGCGTCGCGTGGTCTCTTCGGCTTCCGCTTTGCGATCCATTCGGCGCCAGCCGCGGACGATCATCTCCACGTGCTCGGCGGTGCCGGCCAGACCTACCGCGAGCAGCCGCTCTTCGGTCTCCGCCGTCGCAACGCGAGTCAGCGCTCGCACCTTCGAATACGACAGCTCGCCGCGGGCGAGCGCCTCTCGGAGCGCTGGCAGTGATCCGAGCGCGCGTGCTACGCGGACATGCTCGCGCGCAGCGCCAAGCGCGAGTCCCACACGCCAGGCGAGCCAGTGGGCGCACGACGCGAAGCCATTGCCCCAGCCACCGCGCGCGTCGAATTCGCGAATGAGATCGAGCAGCCGCGCGGTCGCCGCATCGAGATGCGCGGCCAGCTCGGCGATCTCGTCGCCGAGCCGCTCGAGCTCGACGTTATTCGGGTGAGTCGGAACGAAATTCGGACCATCGATGTTCATCGGCGCATCTCCTTGCGCCGACTTTAACCCTCGATTTTCGAAGCCTCTCGGGGCCACCAGGACGAGCGATCACGCACCGACTTCGATTTTTTCGAACGGCATGAGTCCGCGCGCGTTGTGACGCCGACACGTCGCCCTGAAGACGCTTTCGCAATCGACCAACCACATCCGCGTTGCGCGCACGGAATTTCTTGTCAAGAGTCAAAAATTAGATACACGCAGCGCGCACAGACACGCGGCGCGCACAGCACACACACGCGGCGCCGGAACCGCGCGCTACACCGTCCTCTCCCTCTCCCCGAACAGCCCCGTCGGCCGGATGAGCAGCACGGCGATCAGCAGCACGAAGCCGTAGAGATCACGGTAGGCGGACGAGATGAACACAGACCCGAGCGCTTCGAGCACGCCGAGCAGCAGGCCGCCGACGACGCTGCCGGCCACGGAGCCGAGCCCGCCGATGACGATGATCTCGAACCCCTTGAAGGTCGAGATGGCGCCGTTCTCCGGATAGACGAGAAAATCGGGCGCGAGCAGCGCGCCGGCGGCGGCCGCGAGCGCGACGCCGACGCCGAACGCGATCATATCGAGGCGTAGCACGTCGATGCCGGCCGTCTGGATGCCGACCCGGTTCTGCGCGGCGCCGCGCAGCGCGCGGCCGATCGCCGTGTGTTTCACGACTAGATAAAACAATGCGAGCAGCACCAGCGTCGCCACCAGCGCCACGAAGCGGTTGCCCGAGATCGGCAGCGGGCCCAGCGACGTGGGCTTCGCGTAATCGCCCGGCGCGTACTGGTTGGGACCGCCGACGACGATGGCGAGATTTCGGAAGAACACCATCATGGCGATGGTCACGATGGTCGCGTATTCGTCGCGCCGTTCGACGATGCCCACGAACATCGGGCGCAGCAGCAGCCGCTGGATGACGAGCCCGAGCACGAACACCGTGGCCATCGTCACCGGCAGTGCCAGCCACCAGCGTCGCGGTCCCAGCAGACTGGCGATAAGCGCGTACTGCACATAGCTGCCGAGCATGTAGAACTCGCCCATCGCCCAGTTGATCATCTTCATGATGCCGTAGATGAACGTGATCCCCAGCGCCATCAGGCTGTAGATCAGCCCGATCACGACGCCGGAGAGCACGTACTGGGCGATGACGACGGCGTCCACGCGCGTGCTACTTGGGCGGGCTCACCCAGTCGCCGATCTTGAACTCGGGCGGCGCGACGATCTTCGCCTCCGCGAACGGCTGCTCCACCTTCGTGTACTGGATCATGAGCATCGGCGGCGACCAGTGCTGCCAGTAGGGGCCCTCGCCGCGCGGGAACGTGATCGTGCCGTTCCAGCCCTCGAACTTTCCTGCGAGCAGTGCCTTCACGATGTCGTCGACGCGATCGCTCTTGGCCATGTTGACCGCGTCGGCGATCACCTCGACCTGCGCGTACGCGTTGAGCGCGGCATATACGGGCTCCTCCTTGAACTCGGCCATGTAGCGCTTGCGGAACGCCTCGCCGCGTGCCGGCAGCTTCATCGTCGGGTGGTAGTAGGCGAAGAACGTGACGTAGTTGCCCTTCTCGCCGACGGTCTTCCAGTACTCGGGCCGCACGGGCGCGTCGTACGTGATCAGCATCGGCGTGGCGGGCGACAATCCGACGTCGTAGGCCTGCTTGATCGTCAGATACACGGGCGTGCCGATCCCGCCATTGATGAAGAGATCGGGCTTCCAGTTCTTGATCTCGAGCAGCTGTGGCGTGAGATCGACCGCCGTGCGGTCGAAGACGACGGTCTTGAGCTCCGCCTTCACGTCCATGGTCTTGAACTGCTTCTTTGTTTCCTCCACCAGGCCGATCCCGTAATCGGTGTTCTCTGCCGTCATGGCCACGCGCTTGAACCCGCGCTCCTTGATCCAGCGGTTCCAGATCGTGACACGGTCGGCGTCGATCACGTGGGTGCGGAACGTGTAGTTCAGGTGCCGCTCGGTGATCTCCTTGGCCGATGCCTGCGTGGCGAACACCGGCACCTTGAACTGTTCGGCGACCTGCTGGACCGCCGCCATGACCGAACTGTGGAATTGGCCGACGACGGCCACCACCTGATCCTGCGACGCGAGCTTGCGCAACGCGCCGACGCCCTTCTCCGGCGTGCCGCCGTCGTCCTCGATGACGGCCTCGACCTTTCGGCCGCCCAGCACGCCGCCGCGCGCGTTGATGTCTTCCACCGCCATCTTGGCGCCGCGCACGATGAGCTGCCCGGCGATCGCGTCGCCGGGCGGCGACAGTGGAGTGAGCACTCCGATCTTGATCGGCTTCTGCGCCAACGCCGGAGCCGCGAGTGCGGCCGCCGCGAGCGCGACAATCACGATGCACGTCAACCGCCGTCGGTTCATTCGGTCCTCCTCGAACTAGTGTCGAATCCACTCCTTCAGCGCGGCCTCGTCCACGTCCACGCCGAGCCCCGGTCCGTCGAGCGCGAGGATCGCGCCGTCAGCGTACTGCACAGGCCGATGGACCACGTCACCCTCGAGCAGCAGCGGGCCGAAGAGCTCGCAGCCCCATGTCACCGGCGCGGCTGCCACCGCCGCCGCCAAGTAAGCCGCGGTGCCGAGCGAGGTCTCGATCATGCAGCCGACATAGCAGCCGAGCCCGGCCGCCTGAGCGATCCGCGCGATGGCCATGGTGCCGACCAGCCCCGCGGACTTCGTGACCTTCAGCGCGAGGATCGCCACACCGCCGCGTTGGGCGATGGCGAACGCGTCGTGCTCGCTCGCGCACGATTCGTCAGCCATGATCGGAATGCGAGATTGCCGGGCGATCTCCGCGAGACCGTCGAGATCCCAGCGCGGCACCGGCTGCTCGACGAAGTCCAGCCGACAGGGCTCGAGCGCGCGCACCGCCGCCAGCGCGGTCGGACGGTCCCAGCCTTGATTGGCGTCCACGCGCAGCGCGACGGCGTCACCCACGGCCTCGCGAATGCGCCCGACGCGCTCCACGTCGACGCGGAGCGGGTTCGCCGCGGTCTTGATCTTGAAGATCCGATGCCCGAGCGCGATTTTTTCGCGCGCCTCGTCGAGCTCGGCCTCGAGACTGCCGACCGCGAGCGACCACGACAGCGGCACGCGATCGCGCACGCGCCCGCCGAGCAGCCGGTGCACGGGCACGCCCAGCGCCTTGCCGTTGAGGTCCCAGAGCGCCATCTCGACGGCGGCGCGCGCGAACGGATTGCCTTGCACGCGGCGACTCATCTCGAGCCGCAGCGGCTCGATGCCGCTCGCGTCGCGGCCGACGAGCCACGGCGTCACGTAACGCTGCAGCACGACCTGAACCGACTCGGCGGATTCCTCGCTCCACGTCGGACCGCCGAGACACGCGGCCTCGCCCCAGCCGACGAGCCCGCCGCGCGTCTCGATCCGCACGAACGCGAAGTTGACGGCGTGAAGCGTGGTGAACGACATCTTGTGCGGGCGCTTGACCGGGATGTCGGCGAGCAGCACGCGGACGTCAGCGATCGTCAGGTCATTCGGCATCAGGGCCTTTGTCATGGGCATGGCCGTGGCCCGTCGAAAAGCGGCCGGGATCGAACAGCGAGAGATCCATCGACGGCTTGCCGTCGACGATCCAGTCCGCGACGTGACGACCAGTGGCGGGAGAGTGCTGGAAGCCGTGGCCACCGAAGCCGACCGCGAGGAAAAAGCCGCTGAGGCCGGGCGCCCAGCCGATGATCGCGTGGTCGTCGGGCGTGAGCGGACGCAGGCCCGCCCAGCCGCCGGCGATCGTCGCCTGCTCGAGCACGGGCACGCGGTGCACGGCCTTCGTCACCGTCTCCTCGATCTTCGCGCGATCCACCGGCACCTCGAAGTCGGCGCCGATGTCCTCGACGTCGCCCGGGCTCAGCAGCACCTGCTCCATCTCCTTGCGGAAGTAGAATCCGCTGCCCCGATCGGTCGTGAGCGGGATCGGTCCGGGGATCGCGGGGAAGGGCTCGGTAAAGAAGATGTGCCGCCGGCGCGGATGCACGGCGACGTCCACGCCCGCCAGCCGTCCGATGGACGCGGCCGACGGACCGGCGGCGTTGATCACGAGCGGCGCGGCGATGTCGCCATCGGACGTCGCGACGCCGGTGACGCGGTCACCATCGCGCGGAATGGCGGTGACGCGCACGCCCTCGGCGATTCTCACGCCGCGCTCGCGCGCGCGTTTGGCGAAGCCGTTGGTCACTTCCGCGGGCCCCGCAAGCCCATCGCCGGGACTCCACACGGCGGCGACGAGATCGTCGACCCGCAGGGCGGGGACGAGCTTCTTCGCGTCATCGGGGGTGATCACGCGGACATCCACGCCGAACCGGCGCTGCAGGGCGATGCGCGTCTCGAAGCCACGCAAGTCATCCGGGTCGGAGATCAGGAACAAGTAGCCGATCTTCTTGTAGCCAGGGTCGACACCGAACTCGTCCTCGAAGCGCTCGAAGACGCGAATGGCCTCGAGCGAGAACCGGATCTCGGTCTCCGTCGGAAACTGCGCGCGAATGCCGCCCGCGGCCTTCGACGTGGTGCCGCTGCCGACGGTCTCACGCTCCAGCACCAGCACATCGCGCACACCACGGCCCGCGAGATGGTAGGCGATAGAGCAGCCGACCACGCCGCCGCCGATGATCACGACGCTGGCAGTGCGGAGAAGGGTCACGGCGGCCGGATGTTACCAGACCGCGTATACTGCGGGCCATGCTCGATCCCGTCACCATCTCGGTCTTGACCCACCGGTTCTCGGCAATCGTCGAGGAGATGGGCGAGGCGATGCTGCGCACCGCCTACTCGCAAATCCTGAACTCGAGCCGTGACTTCTCCACGGCGATCTGCGACGCGCAGGCGCGGCTGGTCGCCCAGGCGGATCACGTCCCCATTCACGTGGGCGCGATCCCGTGGGCGGTGGAGTCGGTGCGCGACTTCTTCGGCGAGCGTGTGCGTCCGGGCGACGTGTACCTGCTCAACGACCCGTACCACGGCAACAATCACCTGCCGGACCTCACGGCGTTCGTCCCGGTGTTCGTCGACGGCCAGGTCGCGTTCTGGTCCATCAACCGCGCCCATCAATCCGACATTGGCGGCTCGACGCACGGCGCCTACAACCCCGGCGCGACCGAGATCTGGCAGGAAGGGCTGCGCATCACACCGCTCAAGCTCTACGACGCCGGCGAGCTGCGCGACGACGTGCTGAAGCTGGTCACGACCAACGTGCGGCACCCGCACGACTTCATGGGCGACCTGCGCGCGATGATCGGCTCGGCGCGCGTGGGCGAGCGACGGCTGTTGGCGCTCATCGAGGAATACGGCAGCAAGACGGTGATGGAATCCGTTGACGAGATTCTGGACGGCGCCGAGCGCCAGGCGCGCGCGTGCATCCGCACGTGGAAGGACGGCGTGTTCCGCGGAGAGTCGGTGCTGGACGACGACGGCCACGGCATCGAAGACATCGCCATCCGCGCCGTCGTCACGAAGAAGGGCGATGCTCTCACCGTGGACCTGAGCGCGTCCGACCCGCAGGTGCACGGATTCGTGAACTCGTCGTTCCCCAACACGATGTCCGCCGTGTACATGGCGCTGGCGTTTCTGATCGACCCGCGCACGCCGAAGAATTCCGGCGCGTTCCGGCCGGTGAAGGTGATCACGCGCGAGGGCACGATCGTGCACCCGCGGCCGCCGGCGCCGGTCACGCTTGCGACGAATCACTGCGCACAAGAAATCGCGGAGTCGATGATCAAAGCGCTCGCGCGCTCGTGCCCCGACCGCGTGCTGGCGGGCTGGTCGCGCCGCTTCCGCATTGCCATCAAGGGTGTCAACCCGCGGACCAAGCGGCAGTTCATCTGGCACATGTTCCACGCGCGCGGCGGCGGCGGGGCGTGCGCCATCGGCGATGGCTGGGAGACGGCCGGCGAGGGGCAGGCGGTCGGCGGGATCAAGTTCGGCTCCGTCGAGGTGGCGGAAGTGCGTTTCCCCCTGACCTTCGAGCTGCACGAGTTTCGTCCGGACTCCGCAGGCGACGGCCAGCATCGCGGCGGCGTTGGCTCCGTGCTGCGACTGCGCGTGGACACGACGGAGGCCGGCGTCGCCAACACCGCCGGTGACGGCACGCGGCATCCGTCGTATGGAATTCTCGGCGGCAAGGACGGCCTGCCGCATCGTTACCGGCTGCTTTCCCGCGGCCAGACGCCACGCGTGCTGAAGACGAAAGAAGTCGGCATCCCCGTCCGCCCTGGCGACGTGTTCTTCGTCGAGTCGGCGGGCGGCGGCGGCTGGGGCCCGCCCGCCAAGCGCCGCCGGGAGGCGCGCGCGGCGGATGTGGCGAACGGCTTCGTCCGACGCCGCACGCGTGGCTGACGACCTGCTCGCCGTCGCGCGCGACCGCGCGCGAACCAATCGCTTCTGGCAGCACCTCGGCATCGACGTCGCGGAGGTCCGCGAAGGCTGGGCACGGCTGCGCGTCGACGTCCGCGACGACCTGCGCAACGCGCCCGGCGCGCCCGTGCACGGCGCGGTCTACGCGGCGCTGGTAGACGCCGCGGTCGGCTGCGCGCTCGCCACGGTGAACACGGAATCGGCCGGCGGCGTGGGCCAGACCACGCTCGACCTGAACGTGAGCTATCTGGCCGCCGCGCGCGGGCCGACGATCTTCGCTGAGGGCACGCTGCTACGGCGCGGCCGCACCGTGGCCTTCGGCGAGGTCCGCGTGACCGACGACGCCGGCGCGCTGCTCGCGGTCGGCCGCGCGACCTATCTCATTCTGTCTCCGCGCGCGTAGAGCGCCCACGTTACACTCGGGTTCCCTCAAGGAGGAGGGTTCCATGGATCGTCGACTCACGGATCTCGCTGATCAGCTCGACGCGGGGCATATCGCGCGTCGCGAGTTCTTGCGTCGTGCCTCGATCATCACCGGCGGGACGGCCGCGGGCCTGCACGTGCTGCGGCGCATGGCGACAGCACAGACCGGCCCGAAGCTGCGCGTGTGGCTGTTCAAGTCCTACGTCACGGCGGGCAACGACATCCTGGCCCGCCAGGTCGAGGAGTGGGCGAAGGAGCGAAAGGTCCAGATCGAGTTCGACTGGGCGACGTTCGGCGATCGCGAGCAGAAGTTCGTGGCCGCCATCGAGGCCGGCAACCCGCCCGACGTCGCCGAGATGAACTATCAAGGGCCGATGCGTTACCGCCCTGCGCTGCGCGACGTCACCAAGCTGGCCAAGGATCTCGCCGCTTCCCGCGGCGGCCTGCTGCCGTTCGCCGAGCGCGTCGCGCAGATCGACGGCCAGTATTCCGGCATCGCACGCCTCGTCTTCGGCGGCGGCCTGCACATCCGCAAGGACCTGCTCGCGGAGAAAGGCCTCAAGATGCCGAAGGTCTACGACCCCGACGTCATCGAGGTCGCGAAGAAGTGTCAGGATCCATCGAAGGATCTGTGGGGCTTCGGCCAGACGCTCAACCGCTGCGACGACGGCAACGCGTTCATGCAGAACATTCTCTGGGACTACGGTGGGGGCACCTGGGACAAGGACGGCAAGCCGGCGCTGGCCACCACGTTTCTCAAGCAGAATCTGGCCGCGATTCAGTTCGCCGTGGACACGATCCAGAAACATAAGGTGCAGCCGCCCGGCGTGATGTCGTGGACCGACGTCAGCAACAACGAGGCCTACATGGCCGGCAAGCTCGTGTGCACGAACAACGGCGCGAGCCTCTACTACGCGATGGGCGCCAAGAACCACCCGCTCTACGACAAGACGCAGGTCATCCTCACGCCCGGTGGACCGGCCGGCGCCTTCGTCGCCTCTAATCCGTACACCTGGGGACTCTTCAAGGCGAGCAAGCACGCCGAGCTCGGCGAGGATCTCGTGCGGTGGGTCGAGGACGAGAAGCGCTTCGAGGAATACATGAAGGCGTGCAGCGGCCAGGCCGGCCCCGTGTACAAGGTGCGCGCCGACCACCCGTACTGGAAGACGAACCCGAACTACGAAGGCATGCTGCAGAACATCATGCGCGGCGTGTGGATCGGCTACCCGGGCCCGATCACGCCGGCCGCCATCGAGGTGCAGGCGCAGTACATCCTGTGCGACATGGGCGGCCGAATCGTGGTGGGTGGGCTGTCGCCGGAGGCGGCGCTGAAGGAAGCGCACAAGCGCGTGGAGGACATCTACCGCATCCGCAGCCGAGGCTGAGAGGCCGGCGTGGCGGTCCGGGCAGCCTCGGTCGGGACGAAGGCCGCGTTCAATGGGCGCCTGAACGGTGGGCTCAGGCGTGTACTCGGGCCCGACTATCGGATGGGATATCTCTTCGTCACGCCGATCTTCTTCTTCGTCCTCTCGCTGGTCGGCTATCCGTTCTGCTACGCGATCTATCTGTCGATGACGCACAAGCTCGTGGGGCTGCCGCCGATCTTCGTCGGATTCGAGAACTACGTGCGGCTGACCTGGGACGGCTTCTTCCAGCGCGCCGTCGTCAACTCGTTCATCTTCACGTTCGGCTCGGTGGGCTTCAAGCTCGTGCTGGGCGTCGTGATGGCGCTGGTGCTGACGTCACCGATCCGCTGGCGCTCGTTCTGGACGGGCGTGCTCTTGATTCCGTGGGTGGCGCCGACGGTCGTCTCCGCGCTGAACTTCCTGTGGATCTTCGACGGCAGTCTCGGCGTGCTCAATTACCTGCTGGTGCGCGTCCTGCGCGTCCTGCCGCAGGGCATCGGGTGGCTGTCGGAGCCCGGCACGGCCATGGCGTCCGTCGTAGCCGTGAACATCTGGCGCGGCTTTCCGTTCTTCGGCATCTCGTTCCTGGCCGGGATGAAGGCCATTCCGGCCGAGCTCTACGAGGCGGCCGCCGTCGACGGCGCCACGACGCTGCAGCGTTTCCGCCACGTCACGCTGCCCGGCATCCGCAACATCATGATCATCGTGGTGCTGCTCTCCACCATCTGGACGTTCAACGACTTCCAGATCGTCTACATCCTCACCAAGGGCGGACC
>DAIRVP010000008.1:0-56666 GCA_036802765.1 Candidatus Rokuibacteriota bacterium | reverse complement strand
AGCTATCTCGGCGAGCGCGATCCGGCCGGCCGGCCGCTGCAGGCGACGATCCTCGCCCTCGCCGACGAGCTGGCATCCGCCGCCGAGCCCGTGATGGGCAAGCTCGATCGTGTCCCCGCCGCCATCATTCGCGGTCTCGTGCTGCCCTCAGACGACGGCAGTGGCAGCAAGAGTCTGCTGCGCGACCCCGCGCGCGACCTGTTTCGTTAAGGAGCCGCTCCATCAACATCGCGATTCTCGGCGGTACCGGTAAAGAGGGCTCCGGCCTGGCGATGCGCTGGGCCGTGGCCGGTCACGCGATCATCATCGGCTCACGCGACGCCGCGCGCGCACACGACAAAGCCATCGAGCTGCGGGAGCGAACGAAGAAGCTCACCGTCGTCGGCAAGGACAACGTGGAAGCCGCCAAGCTCGGCGACATCGTCGTCGTCGCGCTGCCGGCCGCGGGTTTGAGCGCGACGCTGCCGCCGGCGCGCGAGGCGTGCCGCGGCAAGGTCGTCATCAGCACCGTGGTGCCGCTCACCTTCGGCGGCCCGCGGCTGTTCACGCCGCCGGCGGCCGGCTCGTCGGCCGAGGAAGTTCAGGCGCTTCTGCCCGAGGCGAAAGTCGTCGCCGCGTTCCACCACATCGCCGCTCACGAGCTGGCCGAGGCGGAACACGACATCGAATGCGATCTGCTCATGTGCGGCGCCGATGTCGAGGGCAAGGCGGTGGTGACCGAGCTCGGAATGTCGATGGGGTTGCGCGTCATCGACGTCGGACCGTTGACGAACGCCGGGCCGCTCGAAGGGATCACGGCCGTGCTGGCGACCATCAACCGCCGCTACAGGCTCAAGAACTCCGGGATCAAGATCACAGGTCTGCCGTCCTAGAGGAGACCGCCGCCCATGGCCGAGACCTCCGTCGTTGTCGATTACCTCCGCCTCACCGCCTTCATCGGGGACGCGCTGTGCGCCATGAAGATGCCGCGCGAGCGCGCCGCGGTCACCGCCGAGCTGATGGTGCGCACCGATCTGCGCGGCGTCGACTCGCACGGCATCGACATGCTGCCGCGGTATCACGAGCTCTGGCAGGACGGCTTCGTCGTCATGGACGCCGACCCCGTGCTCGAGAAGGACAGCATGGCCACGGGCCTCTACGACGGCGCGAAGGGGCTGGGGCATTGGGTGTCGTCGGTCGCGATGAAGCTCGCCGTCGCCAAGGCCAAGACCTACGGCATCGGCATCGTGACCGTGCGCAACTCCGGTCACTTCGGCGCTGCGGCGAACTACTCGATGATGGCGCTCGAGCACGACATGATCGGCGTGGCCACGACGAATTCGGCCTTCATCGCGATGGTGCCGACCTTCGGCCGCGCGCCGAAGCTGTCGACGAATCCGATCTCGTTCGCGGCGCCGGCGGGCCGTCACGCGCCGTTCGTGCTGGACATGGCGACGACAACCGTCGCGTTCGGCAAGCTGCGCATCGCGAGCCGCTGGAACAAGCCGATCCCGTCGGGCTGGGCCCTCGACGACGGCGGCGAGCCGACCACGGATCCCGACGTGGCGATGAAGCATCGGCTGCAGACGCCGCTTGGCGGCACGCGCGACCTCGGCAGCCACAAGGGCTACGGCCTGGCGGTGATGGTCGACATCCTGTCCGGCATCCTGCCCGGTGCGGTCTACGGCGATTTGTTCCAGCGCACCAATCGCGCCGAGCGCAAGCTGCAGGACACCGGCCATTGCTTCATCGCCATCGATCCCGATCGCTTCCGCCCGCTCGCCGATTTCAAGCGCGACATGGACGACTTCTTCGACTCGCTGAAGTCGACACCACCGGCCGAAGGGCAGGCGCGCGTTTACGTCGCCGGCGAGCCGGAGGCGGAGTGCGAAGCGCGGCGCCGTCGAGAGGGCATTCCGCTGTCGCCAGGGCTGATCGAGCGTGTCGGCGCGCTCGCACGCGCCCTGGGGGTGCGCCCGCTGTTGTAGCGCGTCCGGTCAGGCGCGGGAGACCGCCAGACCCAGATAGATGATGATGAGCGCCAGCAGCAGGACGACGCGGTCGAGACGGGCGACGCTGGCGAGCACACTGCCCGGATCGCCCCCGCCGCGAATGGCCGCGTCGAGAATCGACACCTGCGCGAAGTCTCGCTGGCCCGCGAGGGCGACGGCGACGATGACGAGGCCGAATTTCGCCGCGAGCAGCAGCCCGGCGCCCGACTGCATCACCCGCTCGAGCGGGCCGAGCTGCGTGACGTTGTAGAAGCCCGAGAGGACGACCAGCGCGATGGCCGTCCACGTCACGGGCCGCGCGCGCCGCGACGCCTCGGCAAACGCGCGCGGGTCGCCACGGCGCGCCGCCGGCAGCAGCACGTGCGTCTGGTACGCGAGCCCGCCGATCCACACCACTGCCGCGACGAGGTGGACCCACAGCACCACGAGTCTCAGGCTCACCGGCCGCCGCCGGTCAGCGCCGCCAGCGCGCGCGGGACGTCGGCGAAGTCGGTGAAGATGTGGTCGGGCGCGCAGGCCGCGAGCTCCTCGTGCGGGTGCTGCCCGGTGGCGACGGCGACGGCGATCGCGCCGCAGGCGCGGGCGCAGTCGACGTCGAGCGGTGTGTCGCCGATGATCGTCACGCGCTCGAACGGGAATTCGCGACCCGCCACGACGCGCGCCCGTTCGCACGCGATGGCCGGCAAGCGGCGGCGGTCCATGTCGTCGGAGCCGAACGCGCCGACGCGAAACAGCGGCCAAAGACCCGTCGGCGCGAGCTTCAAACGCGCGCCCGCCTCGAGATTGCCGGTCAGCAGCCCGACGAGCGCGTCGTCGCGCATGGCGAGCGCGCGCACGATGTCGGCGATGCCTGGCATCACCTGCACGCGCGAGCCGTCGCCGATCACGCGGCGCAGATCTTCGACGTAGGCGGCGTAGAACGCGCCCAGCCCGCGCGTGATGACGGCGTCGTCGAGGCCGGCGCCGCGCAGCAGGTCCCACACGATCCGCGGATCGGTCTTGCCGCGAAAATCGTAGGCGTCGATGGCTCCCGCCGTCCCATACGTCGCGTTGAGCGCACGGCCGAATGCCGCACGGCCCGCGCCACGCGCCGTTACCAGCGTGCCGTCGACGTCGAACAGGAAGAGCCGCACGTCAGGGGGCGAGGCGGCGCAGGCGCTCGACCACGCCGGGCAGCGCCTCGAGGACCGCGTCGACCTCGGCGGCCGTCGTCCAACGACCGAGCGTGAAGCAGAGCGAGCCCTCGAGCTCGTCGCGCGCGCAGCCGATGGCCCGCAGCACGTGCGAGGGCTCGCCGCTCGCCATGTTGCACGCGGAGCCGGACGAGGCAGCCACCCCGCGCAGGTCGAGCTCGAGCAGCACACCGTCGGCCTTCACGCCGCTGACGACGATGCTCGCGTGATGCGGCAGGCGCGCCGCACCGCGGGCGCCTGTGATGCGCGCGCGCGGTACGCGCTCGAGCATGCCTTCGAACAGGCGGTCACGCATGCCGGACAGCCGTGCCACCTCGGAGGCCCCCTCGGCGCGTGCGAGATCGGCCGCCACCCCCATGCCGACGATCGCCGGCAGGTTCTCGGTGCCCGCGCGATAGCCGTTTTCCTGCCCGCCTCCGACCACCACCGGGCTCAGCTTGACGTCGGCGCGTGCCCACAGCGCGCCCGCGCCCGGAGGTCCATAGAGATCGTTCGACGACAGCGTCAAGAGGTCGATGCCGAGGTCGTCGACGGCGAGCGGCACGCGGCCCGCCGCGCCGACGGCGTCGACGTGGAACGGCACGCCACGCGCGCGCGCCACGCGACCGATCTCGCGCAGCGGCTGCACGGTGCCGATCTCGCCGTTGGCGGCCATCACCGACAGGAGCGCGGTGTCGCCGCGCAGCGCCGCCGCGACGGCGTCGGGATCGACGCGCCCCTCGCGGTCCACCGGCACGTAAGCGATCTCCCAGCCGCGCTTGGCGAGATGGCGGCACGCGTTGAGAACGGAGATGTGCTCGACGGCCGACGTCACGACATGGCGCCCGCTCGCGCGCTCCGCCAGGCCGCGGATCGCCAGGTTGTTCGCTTCGGTCGCGCTTGCCGTGAACACCACGCCGGCGGCGCTGGCGCCAATCAGCCGCGCGACCTTGGCACGGGCACCGTCGAGCGAGGCGCGCGCCTCGAGGCCCAGCGAGTGGGGCGCCGCGGGGTTACCGACGCCACCCTCGAGGAACGGGCGCATGAGGGCGACCACCCGGGGATCGACCGGAGAAAAGGCCGCGTAATCCAGGTAGACCCGGGTGACGCCGGCGGTGGCGCTAGCGAGTCTTGCGGAGGAGGAAGCGGTAGATCCCGGCATCCTTCTCGATCTCCAGGAGCTCGTGGCCCGTGCGCGCCACCCAGCTCGTCATATCGGCTTCCGAGGCCGGGTCATCGGAGGTCATCTCGAGGACCTGACCGACGGCCATTTGCTTCATCGCGTCGCGGGTTTTGAGTACCGGCATGGGGCAAAACAGTCCCAGACAGTCGAGCTTGTGATCGGCCGCGATGCGCATATAAGTCGCTGAAAATTCTCACATTGACAGCCAACGCGGGCAACAAGAATAATGAATCGTCATGCCGTCAGACGCCTCCCAGGATCTCGTCGCCGCGGGCCAGCGTCTGCGCAAAAAACTGGTGGTCGCGCTCACCCTTTCCTCCGTAGTTCCACTGCTCGTTCTGGCCTGGGTCGTCCGCAATTACGTCCTGCCGTCGCTTCCGCGTGACCAGTCCGTTCTGCTCGGCGGCATGCAGGCTTTGCTCGCCTTCACCGTCATCGGGATGATCGCGGGGGCGTACATCATCTGGGACGTCGGACGCACGGTCGCGCGCATCGCCGAGATGCTCGCCAGCGAGCGCGCCATCGTCAGTCTCGGCCGCCGCAAGGACGAAGTCGGCACACTCATGACCTCCTTCAACCGAATGCTTGAGACCATCGAGCAACAGGCCGGCGAAATCAACAGTTTTGCGACTCGCCTCGATGCCGCCTACAAGGAGCTCGAATCGACCAACGCCCGGCTGAAGGAGACCTCGTTCAAGGATGAGGTGACTGGCCTCTACAACCGCCGCTTCTTCTCGCTCCGGCTCGAGGAGGAGCTGTCGCGCTACCGCCGGTTCAATCACCCCGTGTCGGTCGTCCTTCTCGACCTCGACGGCTTCAAGGCCGTCAACGACGATCTCGGGCACGCCGTCGGCGACGACACGCTCCGCGACGTGGCCCAGATCCTCATGAAGCACTCGCGCGGCATCAACGTCGTCTCCCGCTACGGCGGCGACGAGTTCGCGGTGCTCCTGGTCGAGACGTCGAAGGCGGGCGCCAGACTGTACGCGGACCGCATCCGCGAGGTGGTCGCGAAGTATCCCTTTTCGCACGGCAAGGTCATCACGGCTAGCTTCGGCGTGGCGAGCCTGCCGGATGACGAAGCAACCACCGCGGAGGACCTGTTCCGCGCGGCCGACGAAGCGCTGTACACCGCCAAGAGGGCGGGGAAGAACCAGGTGGCCGCCGCATCAGGGTCGGCGGCAAGGGTCTCATAGCGTGGCTTCCGCATCGCGGGACATCCTGATCGTCGACGACGATCGGCAGGTCCGAGAAGTGCTTCATCAGATCTTTCTGTCGGCGGGGTACGGCTGTCACCTCGCCGAGGACGGTCGAACCGGCGTGGCGCTGTTCAACGACAAGCGCCCCGAGCTGGTCGTCACGGATCTGAAGATGCCGGTCATGTCCGGGATCGAGCTGTTGCAGCAGATCCGCGCGATGGACGGTGACGCGGCGGTGATCGTGCTCACTGGCGCCGCCGACGTGAAGACCGCCATCGACAGCCTCAAGCTCGGCGCGTACGACTTCATCATGAAGCCGGTCAACGTCGACGAGCTGCTCATCGCCGCCGACCGCGCGTTCGAGCGCCGGCAGCTGCTGATCGAACGGCGCGCCTATCAGGCCATGCTCGAGCGGCGGGTCGAGGAAGCCACGCAGCATCTGAAGGCCGCCTACCAGGAGCTCGAGGCCACCTACGGCACCACGCTCGAGGCTCTCGGATCCGCGCTGGACACGCGCGACATCGGCACCGAATCGCATTCGCGCCGCGTGCACGGCTATGCGCTCGCCACGGCGAAGGAATACGGCGTCCACCAGGAAGTGCTGCGCGACCTCGCCCACGGCGTGCTGCTGCACGACATCGGCAAGATCGGCATTCCCGACGCAATCTTGCTCAAGCCGGGGCCGCTGACGCCCGAAGAATGGAAGATCATGCGCACGCACCCGGAGATCGGCAAGCGGCTCATCGAGCGCATTCCATTCTTGAAAGGCGCGGTGCCGATCGTGTATGCGCACCACGAGAAATGGGACGGTAGCGGCTATCCCCGCGGACTGCGCGGCGACGAGATTCCGCTCGGTGCGCGCATCTTCGCGGTCGTCGACGCGTTCGACGCGATGACGTTCGACCGCCCGTACTCCAAGGCCATCACGTTCGATGCGGCGCAGACCGAGATCAAGCGCTGCGCCGGCGCGCACTTCGATCCAGGTGTCGTCGAGGCGTTCTTGCGCGTGCCGGCCGCTCTGCTCGACGAGATCCGCCGCCGCTCCGTCCAGGTCTGAGAACATGGGGCCCCGACATGGGGCCTCTATAGCCGATCGGTCACCAGCACTCGCCCTTTGGCGCCGACGGCCGTCTCGCCCGCCGCGTTGCGCAAGCGCCCGCGGAGCTCCACCACGTCGCCGCCGAGACGCGGCGACGGTCGCACCGCGATGACGAGCCATTCGAGGCGGACGGTCTCGTCGACGAACACTGGCCGGCGGAAGCGGAACCAGAAGTCGAGGCCCACCATCGCCGAGCTGCGTGAGAAGTGCGTCGCGGTCAAGCCCATCAACAGTCCGGTTGTCTGCGCGCCGCTCGCGATCACTCGGCCAAAGCGGGTGCTCGCCGCATAGACGGGATCGTGATGGATCGGATTACCGTCGCCGGCGCGGCGTGCATAGTCAGCGGCATCCTCACGCGTGATCGTCACCTCGGCGGCAAAGCGATCGTGCGGGCGCACGGCCATCATGCCGGCCCGCTGAAGCCGTAGGTCTTCACCGCCCACGCCTTCTGCTTGAATTTTTGCACCTTCCCCGAGCCCGTCAGCGGGAACTCGCTGACGATCTCGACGTGCCTGGGGATCTTGAAGTTCGCGATCTGATCCTTCGCGAAGTCGCGCACCTCCTGCGGCGTGAGGCTCACCCCAGCCTTGGGGATCACAAAGGCCATGACGACCTCGCCGAGGACCGGGCACGCCGACGATCGCGACACATCGAGGATCTTCGAGTGCCGGAGACGATCGCCGTCGTGTCGGGCGCACGCGCGGCGGCCGCGTCGAGCATCTGGCCAAGCGCGAGCGGGCCGTCACTCATGCATGCGCCCGCCGATCTCGTCGAACAGCCGGCGCGCCCGCGCGAACGCGCCCGCGAGGTCGCGCTCCGAGAGTCCTTCCTCCAGCGCCGCGCGGAGCCGCGTCCACAGCTTGTCGCTGCCGACCATCGCGGCTTCGCGATCGCCCGCGTCCGCCACTTCGCGGAGCGCGAGCGCGCGCATCTCGGTCCAGCCCTCGAATGCCCGCACGAGCGCGGCGCGCGTGTCCGACTCGCGGTCGGGCGCGCCGTCGGCCAGGCGCAGCGCGCGGACGAGCGGCTCGATCGCCTCCTCGAACGCGCCCGCCTCGACCCGGCGCACGCCGAGTCGGTTGTACCCCCACCACAGCCGGCGGTCGACCTCTTCGCGACGCTTCGGTGGCAGCGCCTCGTCGTGAACGCTCTCGAGCAGACGCTCCGCGCGCTCGAGCGCCGTCAGCGCCTCGGTCTCGCGCGCGTCCTGCATCGAGCGGATCGCCTGCGCGGTCAGCTGGCCGATCTCCCCGCCGAACGTCCCGGAGAAGAGCTCGCGGAACGTCGCCGCGCGCGCGGACGGCGTACGTGGATCGCCGAGCGCCTCGTGCAGCAGGCGACGGGCGGCGCCGAACTGCTGTCGCTGCACGAGCGCCATCACGACCTGCTCGTACGCCGGCCAGAGCCGCAGCTCCGCCGCGGTAGAGACGTCACGCAGATCGACGTCGTCGGGGGCCAGCGCCTGGCCGCGCTCGGCCCACGCCAGTGCATCACGGAGGTCGGTGACGCGTCGCTCGTCGTCGGGCGCGACGTGCGTGCCGGCGGCGACCAGGAGCTCCTGCGCGATGACGACCGCGGCCCGCGCCAGCTCGACCTCGTAGCTCGCCCGCTCCTCGGCAGGCGCGGCGTCAATCGCCGCCTCGAGTGCCTCACGCGCGGCGACATAGTCGCCGAGCGCCCGCTGTGAGCGTCCGAGCAGTGCCCAGAGCGCGGCGGCGTCGTGGTCGTCGGCGGGCCGTGCCGCTGCCGTCGCATCGGCGGCGAGGGCCGCCGTCGCGAATGCAACGGCATCGGCATAGCGACGCGCCTCATAGAGCTCTGAGCAACGATCCACGCTGGCGACCGCCGGCGAAGCCTCGACGGCTTCGCCGGCGTGGGGCTCGAGGACCTGCGCGGCGGCAGGCTCGGCGGCCGGCGGGCGCTTCAAATATCGCGCCCTGGCTCCGGCGGCGTGCCGCGGATGACTCGAGCGCCAGCGCCGCACGGCGGTCATCGCTGAGGGCGGCGGCGCCTCGGGCAGGAGCCGCTTCGACCGCGACGGCCACAGCAGCTCCAGCGTGCCCAAGATGAGCAGCCCCAGGGCGCCGAGGGCGCCGACGAAGATCAGCGCCTCTTCGGTCAGCACGCGGGCCTCACCGGGCGCCCCTCGGCGATCGACTGGTAGGCCGCAAGGACGACGGCCAGGTCACGCCGGCCTTCGGCGCCGTCCATCTCGCTCGCGCGTCCGCTCGCCATCGCGTCGGCGAAGACACGCAGCATCAGCTCGTGGCCTCGCGTGTCGCGCCGAAACAGGCGCAGCCGAACGCCATCACTGCCTCTCACGAACACCCACCGTCCGCGGTTCTCGACGAAGCACGTCGCGCGCGTCCCCGTCACCGACGACCATTGAAACCGGGGAAGGCCGCGAGCAGCAAGCGAATTGGCAATGAAGCCGACCGCGCCGGTTTCGCATTCGGCGAGCAGGTCGACGGCATCCTCACCTGCCATGTCGGCGAGTGTCTGGCGCGGGCGCAGCGCGAACACGCGGCGCACGTCGCCACCCCACCAGCGCAGGGCGTGCACATAGTGGATGCCGCCATCGATCAGCGCGCCGCCGCCGGCGCCCTCGGTGAGCCGCCAACCGGCGTGCCGACGCCAGCCGCGGGCAACGAGATGGACTTCCCGAACATCGCCGAGCCGCCCGGCGTCGAGCGCCTGGCGAACCCAGCGGAAGGCCGGCATGAACCGGAAGTTCTCGGCAGTCATGAGCACGCGGCCGGCGCGCTGCGCCGCCGCGAGCATGCGATCGGTCTCCTCGAGCGTGCACGCGATAGGCTTCTCGACGAGGACGTGGCGCTCGGCGGCGAGCGAGCGCAGCACGTCGTCGACATGCCGGTCGTGCGGCGTGCACACGACGACGCCCCGCACGCGAGTATCTTCGAGCGCCGCCGCGTAGTCGCCGTAGGCTCCGACGCCGCCGAACTCGCGCGCGTACGCGCGCGCCCGTTCGATGTCCCGGCTCGCGAAAATGACAGGCAGCCGCAGCCGACGCGCCGCCGCCGCGTGGCGACGCGCGATCCAGCCGCACCCGAGGATCACGAGCGTCATCGGCTCGTATTCTATTTGTTATGATTACATACGAACGAATCCAACGGAGGCGCGGATGCGGCGAGTCGCGGTGATCGGAGTCGGTGTCACGAAGTTCGGGCGGCACGAGCGCACGTCCGCCGAGCTGTTCGCCGAGGCCGCTGCCGACGCGCTGGCCGACGCCGACATCCCGGCGAGCCGCGTGCAAGCGCTCTACTACGGCAACGTTGTCGGCGGGGAGACGGAAAAGCAGCTGCATACCGGTCCGCAAGCGGCCTCCGTACTCGGCATTCCGACGGTACCGACCACCCGATTCGAGACCGCGTGCGCCTCATCGCACGCCGCGTTCCGTCATGCGGTGATGGAGGTCGGCTCGGGCGCTTCCGACATCGTGCTCGTCGGAGGCGGCGAGCGCGTGCTGAACGTGCCGACCGCCGATTCGACGGAATATTTCGCGTATGCGTCCGACGCGTCGTGGGAGCAGACGCTCGGGTTGACGTTCCCCGGCGTGTTCGCGCTCGTGGCCCGCGCGCACATGCACAAGCACGGCACCACCGAGGAGCAGATGGCTGCGGTCGCCGTGAAAAATCACAAGCACGGCGTCCTGAACCCCAAGGCACAATTCCGCAAGGAAATCACGCTCGAGACGGTGCTGACGTCGCCGAAGGTGGCCGATCCGCTGAAGCTCTACGACTGCTGTCCGTTCACCGACGGCGGCGCGGCGGTCGTGCTCGCCTCGGAAGATGTCGCGCGCCGCGCGCGCCGCCCGATCTGGGTGCTCGCCTCGGCGGCGGCATCGGACTGGATGCTCATCGGCGACAAGCGCGATCTGTCGCGCGTGCCGGCCACCGAGCGCGCGGCGGCCACGGCGTACCGTCAGGCGGGCATCGGTCCGGCAGACATCGACGTCGTCGAGCTGCACGATTGCTTCACGATCGCGGAGATCGTGGCGACGGAAGGGCTCGGCCTCTTCGAGCCCGGAGTGGGCGGTCCGGCGGCCGAGAAGGGCTGGACGAGCCTCGGCGGCAAGATTCCCGTGAACCCGTCGGGGGGGCTGAAAGCGAAGGGTCACCCCATCGGGGCGACCGGCGCTGCGCAAATCTGCGAAGTCGTCACGCAGCTGCGCGGCGACGCGGGACCACGGCAGGTCGAGGGCGCGCGCCGCGGCCTCACCCACACGCTGGGCGGCAACACGGCAACCGTGCTCGTCAGTCTGTTCGGCCGTGACTGAGTCGACGGTCACCCTCGGCCGCTTCTTCGAGCAAGTTCGCGACGGTGCGCTCACTGCCATCCGCTGTGAGGCCTGCGGCGCGCTGGCCGTGCCACCGAAGGAGCTGTGCCCGGAATGCGGCGCACGCCGGTGGGAGCCGGTTCCCCTGTCCGGCGAGGGCACCATCGCGAGCTATACGATCATTCGGGTCGCGCCACGGGGCCACGCCGACGACGCGCCGTACGCGATCGCCGCGGTTCGGCTGCGGGAGGGGGTGTCGCTGCTCGGTCGCGTCGTCGACGTGCCGTTCGACGCCCTTGCCATCGGGCTGCCCGTTCGGTTTCGTCCCATCGTCATCAAGGATCACCCCGCCATAGGATTCGGTCCCGCGTAGCCCGCTTGCTATAGTCGGGAAGGCGGCATGGCCCCCGACATGTTCGATCCCGACGTCGTCGTGCGCCGTCTCGCACGCGACGCGAAAACCCGGTTGTCAGCCGACGCCGTCGCCGTGTGGCTGCTCGGGATCGACGGCAGCGAGCTGGCGCTGCGCGCTGCCCTCGGCTTCACGCACGAATCCACCGCACGCGTGCTCGCGCATCGGCCGTTCGACCGACTCGGCGAATGGCTGACGTCGCGCCGGCCACCGTCGGTCACGACCGTCCGCGCTTCGTCACATGCGGCACAGGCGTGGCTCGTCGACGAATCGATTCGCTCGATGCTCGTCGTGCTGCTCGCTGCTGGCGGGACGCGCATCGGTTTGCTCGCAGCCTTTCGCCGGCGCCGGTCATTCGCGGCTGCCCATCTCGCCGTCGCTCGTGAGCTGACCGATGCAAGCGCCTTTCCGATCCATGCGGCGGTGCGCGTGGCCGAAGAACGCGACCACGCAGAGCGCGCGGAAACGCTTCTCGCGGTGACGCAGACGCTCGCCGCGGCGTCTGATCTATCGGCCGCGCTGGATCAGGTCGCGCGCCGCACGGCCGTAGCGCTCGCTGCGGACCGCTGCGAGATCGGGCTCGCCGACACGCCCGCCGCGCCGCATCCGCTGCGCGATGCCGGCACCGAGCTCGTCGTGCCCATCGGACGCGAGTACGCGACGATCGGCGCGCTGCGCCTCGTGCGGAACCACGCCGGCGACTGGGCGCCCAAAACCGTCGAGATGGCGACCGCCATCGCGGGACAGATCGCGTTGGCCGCGGAGAATGCCCACCTCGTGCGCCAGGCCGAAGCTCACGCCGGCGAGCTGGCGGCGCTACACGAGGTCGCGGCCACGCTCACGTCGACGCTGGACCTGCCCACCGTGCTCGAGGCAGTCGCCGACGCCGCACGCTCGCTGATCGGCGCGCAGCTCTGCGCCGTCTTCGAGCTGGACGCCACGCAGCGGCTCGTGCCACGGGTCAGCCGTGGCCTGCCGGTCGACAAGCTGCTGACCGTCGAGCCCGGCCAAGGAGCCGTCGGCGCCGCCGCGCTTCGCCGCGCGCCGTTCTTCACCCCGGACTGGCGCGAGCACGCGCCGCCCGGATACGACGCTGCCGACATGCCGGGGGCCGAGCGGCTCCGCGACATCGTGGGCCGACAAGGCATCCGCTCTGTGCTGGCGGTTCCCGTCATCTCGAAAGACACGCTCGTCGGCGTCGTGTCGGTCGCGTGGGAGAATCCGCACACGTACGACGAGCGCGAAGTGCGCCTCCTCGGCGGGCTCGCGCAGCAGGCGGCGGTTGCGCTCGACCGAGCGCGCGTGCACACGGCCGCGGTGCGGCGCGCCGATGAGCTGGGCGCGTTGCTGCGCGCCGCGCGCACGGTCATGGCCGGGCTCGATCGAGATGCGATCCTGCAGCAGATCGCGCACGAGGCCGCCGGCATCGCGGGAACTCCGCATGTCAAGGTGCTGGTCGTCGATCCGGACACGCGCTCGCTGCGGCTGGGTGCCCCCACCGGCAGCCCCGTGCCCGCGGATTTTTC
This sequence comes from Candidatus Rokuibacteriota bacterium, assembly GCA_036802765.1. Taxonomy (GTDB): domain Bacteria; phylum Methylomirabilota; class Methylomirabilia; order Rokubacteriales; family CSP1-6; genus AR12. The sequence continues at coordinate 43,787 of DAIRVP010000008.1, read as the reverse complement.
GGTGCCGCTCGGCACCAGCTATTCCGGTCGGGTGGCCGTCACCGGCGAGCCGCTGTTCGTGGCCGACACACCGAGCGATCCGCAGAACCTCCTTGCGCAGCGCGATCGCGAGGCCGGCATCCTGACCTATCTCGGTCTGCCGATCCGGAGCCGCGATCGCGTCCTCGGCGTGCTGACGTTCAACACGACGGCGCCGCGCCGGTACCAGCCCTCGGAGCTCGAGTACCTGCGCTCGTTCGCGGATCTCGCCGGTATCGCGCTCGACAACGCGCAGCTCTACGACGAGGCACAACGGGCGCTGGCGGATTTGAGAGCGATGCAGCAAAAGCTCGTGCGCGGCGAGACCCTGCGTGCGCTCGGCGAGCTAGCCGGCGGAGCGGCGCACCACCTGAACAATCTCCTGACCATCGTCGTCGGGCGCGTCCAGCTCCTGCTGCGCGGCGCCCACGAGGAGCCGCTGCGGCGGTCGCTCGGAATCATCGAGCGCGCAGCCAAAGATGGCGCCGAGGTCGTGCGGCGCCTGCAACAATTCTCGCGCACCCAGCAGGTCGGACGGATGACGACGATCACGCTCGACGACGTCGCGCGCGACGTGCTGGGACTCACGCGCGGCCACTGGCAGGACGGGGCCCGCGCGCATGGCGTGAGCATCGACGTGGAGCAACGGCTCGCCGGAGCGACGACCGTCGAGGGCGACGCGCTGGCGCTGCGCGAGGCCGTCACCAACGTCGTACTGAACGCCATCGACGCCATGCCGAACGGCGGACAGCTCATCGTGGAAACGCGCGTCGATGGCAGCCGCGTGAGCCTTGCGGTGACCGATACCGGCATCGGCATGTCTGACAGCGTCCGCCTCAAGGCGCACGAGCCGTTCTTCACGACCAAAGGCGTCAAGGCCACCGGTCTCGGCCTCAGCGTCGCGTACGGCATCGTGCGCAGCCACGGAGGCGAGCTGTCGCTCGACAGTCACGAGGGACGTGGCACAACCGTCACATTGACGTTGCCGCGGGCGGTGTCGCCCTCGCGCGCCTCGCGGCCGGCGACGCCGCGCGAGGGCGCGCTGCGGCTGCTCCTCGTCGACGACGAGGCGGAGGTGCGCGAGGCGCTGGCCGAGATGCTCGAGAGCCACGGCCACAGCGTGGTGACCGCCGCCTGCGCCGACGAGGCATTCACCCGCCTCGAGAGCGAGACTGAGCTCGATCTCGTCCTGACCGACCTCGTGATGCCCGGAAGAACGGGATGGGACGTGGCGGCCCACGTGAAAGCGCGGCGGCCGCTCGTGCCGGTCGGCCTCATCACCGGCTGGGGCGACGCCGCCAATGTCGACGACGCGCGACGCGCGATGGTCGACTTCGTCGTCGAAAAGCCGGTGAGCATCGAAGCGCTGCAGCAAGCTGTCGCACGCGCCCGCGCGCGCTGAGCGTCTCCTCGGCACACGGTTCCCCGCCCTCGGCCTTAGAGCCAGCAGTCCCGTGCGGTGCAGCCATTGGGCCCTGCGCCGATGCGCCCTCTGTGGCTAAACCTGAACCTTGCTCGTGCCACCAGCGTGGCAGAGGGGGAACTAGAGGGGGAACTATATGAACAACGTACTGCTGGCTGGACTCATCGCGCTTCTGATTGCGGGGTGCTCGGCGCGGCCGACGTCCGAGTGGCGGATCACCGGCCCACCCGGAGCGCCAGGTGAACGCGGACCCGCCGGCCCGCCAGGACCTTCGGGTCCCGGCGGTCCGGCGGGACCGACCGGGCAAGTCGGCTCGGTCGGTCCTCCAGGTCCCGCGGGTGGCCCCGGAGCTGCCGGGCCTGCTGGACCCGTCGGTCCCGTCGGCGCCGCAGGGGCTGACGCGAAATGGATGTCGTTCAGGAACGTGCTCTTCGATTTCGACAGCGCCGATATACGCGCCAACGAGAAGTCGGAGATCACGCGGCTCGCCGAGGCCATCAAGAAGAACGACGGTCTCGTCGTGCGACTCGACGGGTACACCGATCCGCGAGGCACAGAACCGCACAACATGCAGCTCAGCAAGCGTCGCGCCGACGCCGTGAAGAAGGCATTGATCGATGCCGGCGCGCCCGCAGACCGTATCCGCTATGCGGGCCACGGTGAACAACCGCGGAACTGCCAGGCGAACGACGACGCCTGCTTCCAGGCCAATCGGCGTGTCGAGGTGTTCTTCGGCACCGAGGAAGGCACGGTCGCAGCGAGCCCACGGGGGACGCGATGAACCGCGGCGTGGGCGTCGTCACCGTCGCGGCACTACTCGCGATCACTGGATGCGGCGGAAGGTACGGCTATGACGGACCATCGCCTTACAGGGTAGAAGTCTATGCCATGGAAGGTGGTGGGCACTTCGTCCTTCCCGACTCACCGGCCAACTGGTCTTGCGGCAGACCCTCGAGCGCCAAGACGTTTCCCGGCCGGCCGGGCCCGCTCGTCACGACGGCCGCCGCGGCGGGTGCCGCCGGCACCGCCGGTCCCGTCGGTCCCGCGGGTCCTGCCGGACCGCAAGGCACCGCGGGTCAGCCTGGGCTTCAGGGTCCCGGCGGACCGCCCGGTCCTTCTGGCCCTGTAGGCCCCCCTGGGCCCGCAGGCCCCTCCGGGCCAACGGGTCCGCCCGGCCGGACGTCATGGGTGCCTGCGGAGAACATCCACTTCGCAGCTGGAAGCACCCAGATGCTCGCGCACTGCACGGACAAGATCCAGCGACTGGTCGCGTGGTTTCAAGCCAACCCAATCCTAAAGGTGGGACTCGACGGCCACGCCGCCGAAGCTCAGCCGGAGGAGCGTGCCCTGACGCCGGGTCGTGTGCAGGTGCTGCGCGCCGTGCTGATCGAGCGCGGCGTCGATTCAGGCCGTATCCAGATCGGGGATTTCGGCGAGCGCCAGCCCGTCTGCACCGTGTCGACGGAGCAATGTCGCGGCCTCAATCGACGCATCGAGGTGCTCTTCACGACGCATCAGCTCTGATCCAGTCGCCGGCCGCGCGTCCTGCGGTGACGCCGCGGGGCGCGCGGCCGCATGCATCCTCTCGAACAATTCAAACCTGAGTCATTGATGTTGGGCCGCCGCGCGCTCGTGTTTGCGCTGATCGTTTCAACCCTACCGCTCAACCTCGCTGCGGAGCAGCCGAGGAAAGTCCCGCGGCTTTGTTTCCTGACGTTCGATCCAGGTTCCAAGCAGTCGAACAGGTTCAGCGCGTTCTTCGAACGCCTGCGTGACCTCGGTCACGTGGACGGGAAAACGATCACGGTCGACTATCTCTCCGCGGAAGGCCAGGGCGATCGGTTTCCCGCTCTCGCCGCCGAATGTCTGCGACTCAAAGCGGACATCATCGCCGTGACCACGACTCCGGCCGCGAAGGCGTCGAAGGACGCGACTCGGACCCTGCCGATTGTCATGGTTCCACTGGGCGATCCCGTCGCCACCGGGCTCGTCGCGAGCCTCGCTCGGCCCGGAGGAAACATCACCGGGCTGACGTTCATGGCGTCCGGGCTTTCTGCCAAGCGTCTCGAGCTATTGAAAGAGGCGGTGCCGCGAATTTCGCGCGTGCTCGTGCTCTCGTATCTCACTGATCCGATCGCGCCGCCTCAGGTTCAGGAGCTGGAGCAAGCGGCTCGTACCCTCGGAGTGACGTTGCTCGTCGAGGACATCCGAACCGCCGATGACATTCCGGCCGCGTTCGACGCCGGCGTCCGAGGCCATGCGGAGGGACTGCTGACGACCTCCGAAAGCATTTTGATCGTTCAGCGAAAGCGCGTGGTCGAGCTCGCGGCCCAACACAGGCTGCCCGCGGTGTACCCTTTCCGGGCCATGGTCGAGGCCGGCGGTCTGATGGCGTATGACTCGTTCACGCCCGATCTCGTCGGCCGAGCCGCCACGTATGTCGACAGGATCCTGAAGGGGGCGAAGCCGGCCGATTTGCCCATCGAGCAGCCCACCAAGATCGAGCTCCTCGTCAACCTCAAAACCGCGAAATTGCTCGGGCTCACGATGCCTCAGCCGTTGCTGTTGCGCGCCGATCAGATCGTCGAATGATCGTGAGATTGCTCGTCGCCGCAGCGCTCGTGGCATTCGCTACCACCGTCGAATTCGCCGACACCGCGGAGGCGTCCGTCGGCTTGACCGAGATCCCGGGCAAGAACGGCGACGGCGTCGTTACGGTCTATTACCCGTCCAGCAGCGACGCGCAGCCGGTTCAGCGAGGCCCCTTCACATTTCAACTGGCGCTTCAGGGCACGCCGGTGCGCGGCAACGGGCGCTTGATCGTCATCTCGCACGGCTCCGGTGGGTCGCCGTGGGTGCACGCCGATCTAGCGCGCACTCTCGTGGAAGACGGGTTCGTGGTGGCCATGCCCCAGCACCGCGGCGACAACTACAAGGACCCGAGCGAGCCCGGCCCCAAGAGCTGGGAACAGAGGCCGATCGAGGTGTCACACGCGATCGATGTCGTGGATGCGGACTCACGCTTTCGGCCGCTGCTGGCGCTGGACAAGGTCGGCATGTATGGCATGTCGGCGGGCGGGCACACCGCGCTGACGCTCGCCGGCGGCCGCTGGTCACCCGCCCGCTTCAGAGACCACTGCAACGCTCACATCGCCGAAGATTTTCAGGGATGCGTCGGCTTGGCAACGCGACTGACCGGCGGTCTCCTGGACAGGCCGAAAGAAACAATTGCGTTGTGGGTGATTCGCAGCCGATTCAGGGATGCCACGCCGCGCACGCATACCGATTCACGGATTGCCGCGATCGTCGCGGGCGTCCCGTTGGCCTCGGACTTCGAGATGGGCTCACTGGCCGCGCCTCCCGTGCCGCTGGGAATGGTGACGGCGCGCCAGGACCAATGGCTGCCGCCACGCTTCCACAGCGATGCGGTGCTCGCCGTCTGCGCCGCGTGTGAGCGGCTGGTCGATCTCACCAATGGCGGTCATGGGGCGCTGCTCTCGCCGTTGCCGCCTACCCTGACGGGTCTCGTCGGCGATCTGCTCAACGACCCGCCTGGCTTTGACCGCGCCGTCCTGCCCGAGGTTCACCACAAGATCTCGGCGTTCTTCCGAAAGCACCTTCTCAGATAGACCGCGGCGCCGCGGCACTGAGGACCGCTTTCACGATTCCGTGGTAGCCCGTGCAGCGGCAGAGCACCGCGGAGATGCCCTCCCGCACCTCATCTTCACTCGGCGACGGATTCGTCCGCAGCAGGTCGAGCGCGGTGAGCAGCATGCCCGGCGTGCAGAACCCGCACTGCAGCGCGTGGTGCTCACGAAATGCTTCCTGCAGCGGGTGCAGCTTGCCGTCGCGCATCAGGCCTTCCACCGTCGTGATCTCGGCGCCGTCCGCCTGCACCGCCAGCATGAGGCACGAACGCGCCGCCTCGCCGTTGACGAGCACGGTGCAGGCACCGCAGATGCCGTGCTCGCAGCCGACGTGCGTGCCGGTGAGCTCGAGATTCTCGCGCAAAAAGTCCACGAGGAGCTTGCGGGGCTCGCATCGGCCCTCGCGTGAGACGCCGTTGACGGTCAGATGGATATCAGGCACGCGCGCTGTCCCGTGCCCGCTTGAGCGCTCGCTCCGTGAGAACGCCGGCGAGATGGCGACGATAGTCCGCGGACGCGTGGATATCCGAGTCGGGCTCGACCAGCTCACTCGCGCGGCGCGCGGCGGCCTCGATGGCGGTGTCGGTGAGACCGTCGCCCTCTACAATCTCCTCGCTCTCGCGCAGACGACGCGGCGTCCCGCCGGCGCCCGCCGTCGCGAGCCGCACCGCCGGGCGGCCGCTCGCTCGCCATACGGCGGCCGCGACGCCGACGATCGCGAAGTCCCCTTGCCGCCGCGCGAACTCTTCGAACGCCCAGCCCGCGCCGTCCGGCATCGCGGGCAGTCGAACCTCCGTCAGAATCTCGTCGGGCGCGAGCGTCGTCGTGAGATACGTCTCGAAGAGCGCACGCGGCGGCAGCGTGCGCTCGCCCTTAGGCCCTCGCGCGACCACCTCGCCTTCGAGCGCCGTCAGGACTGCTGGATACTCGGCGGACGGGTCCGCGTGCGCGATCGACCCGCCGATGGTACCGCGCGATCGGATCGGCAGGTGTCCGACCCAGCGCGTTGCCTCGCGCAGCAGCGGCAGGCGCCGCGCCACGACCGGTGAGAACTCGATCGCGCGCTGCCGCGTCATGGCGCCGAATCGTACCTGGCCGTCGTGCTCGCGGATGTACGACAACGACTTGATGCGATTGAGATCGATCAGCGCGGCCGGCCGCGCCAGGCGGAAGTTCAGCAGCGGCATCAGACTCTGTCCGCCGGCGAGCAGCTTCGCGTCGCCGCCGTAGCGTGTAAGCAGCGCAATCGCCTCATCGAGCGTGACCGGCGCGTGATAGTCGAACTTCGGAGGTTTCACGCCGTGCTCTGCGCGGCGCGAATCATTTCCCAGAGCGCGCTCGGCGCCATCGGCAGCTCGCTGATGCGAACACCAACAGGCCGTAGCGCGTCGCTGACCGCGTTCGCAATGACGGCGGGAACGGTCATCGACGACGACTCGCCCAGTCCCTTGGAACCGAGCGGCGTCAGCGGCGACGGCGATACCACGTGCGCGATGTCGATGTGTGCCGGCGCCTCAGTGGCGGTCGGGACCAGATAGTCCATGAACGTGCCCGTGAGGAATTGCCCGTCGTCGTCGTACTTCAGCTCCTCGTAGAGGGCGCCGCCGAGCCCGTGCAGGGCCCCGCCGTAGATCTGCCCCTCCGCGATCATCGGATTGATGATCGTGCCGGCGTCGTGCACCGTCACGTACTTGAGGATGCGGATCGCCGCCGTCCGGCGATCGACCTCGACGGCCATGATCTCCGCGATGAACCCGTAGGTGTTCGAGGAGTTCACGCGATCTTCGGCGTCCACGGCGCGGCTGACGTCGAAGCCGAACACAGCAGTGGCCTGCAGTCCCGGCTCCATGCCGGCCGGCAGCGACTCGGTGTTCCAGTGCGCGCGACCGGCAAGATCCTTGACGGAATACGACGGCCCCACACCGCTGCGCGGCCGCACGGCGCCGTCGCGGAACTCGAGCTCGGCGGCCGGACGCTCCATGAGATGCGCGGCGTAATCGACGAGCTTTGCGCGCAGCTTGCGCGCCGCGAGCGCCACCGCGCTCGTGCCAACCGAGCCGAAGCGGCTCGAGTAGGTGCCGGAAGAAATGGACCACACGCGCGTGAACGTATCCATTTCGTCGACGACGGTGATGTCGTCCGGCGTGAGGCCAAGCTCGTCGGCGATGATCTGCGCGACGATCGTCTGGTGTCCCTGGCCTTGCGGTGTCGTGCCGAGAATCGCCGTCACGCGACCGAGCGGGTCGACCTTCACCATCGCGGCGTCGACGGCGCCGGATTTCGGCAGATACTCGGGTTTCGCTCGGAATTGCGGATCGAGCGCGGTCGCGACGTATCCCATGTTCGAGACGGACGGATCGACCGCGAGGGCGACGCCGACGCCGAACCAGCGGCGTTCGGCGCGGGCCTTCGTCTGCTCTCGGCGGAGCGCCTCGTAGTCGGCAACCTGCACCGCCTTGTCGAGCGCCGCCGGGTAATCGCCGCTGTCGTAGTAGCCACCGGTCGGCGTGCGATACGGGAACTGCTCCGGGCGCAGCAGGTTTCGTCGGCGGATCTCGACCGGATCGAGGCCGAGCGCATCGGCGAGACGATCCATCATGCCTTCCGTCTCGAAATAGAGGTGCCCGCACGCATAACCGCGGTTCGGTCCCGTCAGGCTCTTGTTCGTCATCACGACCGACGCGTCGACCTCGAGATTCTGGAATCGGTACGGGCCGACGAAGTTCCCGGTGGGACGGAACGAGCAACCGGGCTCGGGGCTGCGGATATAGCCGCCGACGTTGTCGAGCCATTTGTAGCGCATGCCCAGGATCGTGCCGTCCTTCTTCGCCGCCACCTCGCGGTCGGCGATCCGGTCCGTGCCGCTCGACGACGCAAGCAGGTGCTCGCGCCGGTCTTCGATCCATTTCACCGGCACGCCGGCATGCTTCGCGGCCAGCGCGATCAGCGCGATGTAAGGATAGATGCTCGACTTGATCCCGAACGACCCGCCGATGTCCGGCGGCACGATGAATCGAAGCTTGTTCTCTGGCAGCCCGAGCACGCGCGCGGTCAGCGGGTGCATGATGAACGGCCCCATGAAGTTGGACCACACCGTGCACACGCCGTCGAGATCCCAGCGCGCGATGATGCCGTAGGTCTCGATCGGCGTAGAGCCGTACTTCGGAAATCGGAACCGCTCGCGGAGCACGACGTCCGCTTCGCGAAACGCCCGATCCGGATCGCCGTACACCAGTCGACGGTGACCCGCCAGATTCGTGCCGACTTTCTCGTGAAGCACCGGCGCATCGGGCTCGAGCGCTTTTTCGGGATCGATCACGGCGGGCAGCGGCTCGTAGTCGACCTCGACGAGCTCCGCGGCGTCCTCCGCCAGGTAGCGGTCGCGCGCGATCACGACGGCCACCGGCTCACCGACGAAGCGGACTTTGTCCGTGGCCGCGCAGTAATAGTGGACGGGCGTCGTCACGCCGACCGCGAACGGCTTCGTCTCTTTCGCCACGTGCTCGCCCGTGATCACCGCCACGACGCCCTCAGCGGCGCGCGCCTTCGCGACGTCGTAGCCAAGGATGCGCGCGTGCGGATGGCGCGAGCGCACGATCGCCGCATGGTGAACGTTGCTCACCGGCGGATGGTCGTCGATGTACGTGCCGCGCCCGGTCAGCAGGCGGAAATCTTCGACGCGCTTGACGGACTTCCCGATCCAGCGTTCGCTCATGAGCGGCCTCGCACTGTAGTCAGGGGGCAATTGCGCTGTCAAGGCGGCGGGCGCCGCGCGGTGGGCGGGCGCCGCGGAGTGGGCGGGCGCCGCGCACAGCGCGATCAGGAGCCAGTGGCCCGCGGGTGCAGGACGCTGATCGCATAGCCGACGTCGAGGCGCTCGCCCTGCCAGTTGGGCGTCGATGCTTGCGCGTTGATGTGAACGCCGCGCGCATCGTTTTGGGCGCGTACCGCCTCGCCGGGATTCGCTGGCACCTCCGCCGGCACCGGAACGTCGGGCAGCGGCCTCCCGTCCGGCCGCCGGAAGCAGAGCTCTCCATTTGGCTGCCGTTCGATCTGAAAGCCCTCTTCATGCACTGCGCGGTGGTGTCGTCGGCACAGCATCGCGAGATTCGATAGCTTCGCTGGCCCTCCGTGCGCCCAATGCTTGATGTGGTGGCCTTGTCCAAACGACTGCCCGCAGCCCGGGAAGCGACAGCCTTTGTCACGATGCTGAAGCGCGCGCCGTAGTGCCGACGGGATCGTCCGCGTCCGCGCGCCGACTTTCGGTGATCCGACCGTCGGCGTCGTGCCGCATCACCACGCGGCTCGCATCGCAGGCCAGACGTTGAGACGTTCCAGCGGGAACGCGCGCGCCACCTTCGAGCACCGACTGGCCGGGCGCCTCGGCATTCGCCAACACCGCGGCATCGACGTGAACCACGACCTGGTATCGCTGCCCAGGAGCGCCGGGATCCATACAGCGGTGCAAGGTGGTCTCTGCGACCAGCGCCAGCGCATCGGCCTGCTGCTGCTCCATGGTCGGCGCCTCCGGCGAGCCGTCGACGACCGACGTTCCCGCGGAAACGTCGCCCTTCTGACGCTGATACAGCGCGTCGCGGGCAGCAGCAAGCGCCTGCATCACGACAGCGCCGACCTCTGGCTCCAGCCGCCCACGAATCACCACCATGCCGTCTCCGTCCGGATACACGTGAAGCGCCCGATGCCGGTGGCGCCGCGTGCTCTCTTCTGCCTCCGCCTTGCGGTCCATTCGGCGCCAGCCGCGCACGATCATCTCCACGTGCTCCGCCGTGCCGGCCCGGCCGACCGCGATCAGCCGCTCTTCGGTCTCCGCCGTCGCAACGCGAGTCAGCGCTCGTACCTTCGAATACGACAGCTCACCGCGGGCGAGCGCCTCTCGAAGCCCTGGCAGTGATCCGAACACGCGTGCTACGCGGACCTGCTCACGGGCAGCGCCGAGCGCGAGTCCCACACGCCAGGCGAGCCAGTGGGTGCAAGAGGCGAAGCCGTTGCCCCAGCCGCCACGCGCGTCGAAGTCACGAATCAAATCAAGCAGCCGCGCGGTGGCGGCATCGAGATGCGCGGCCAGCTCGGCGATCTCGTCGCCGAGGCGCTCGAGCTCGACGTCATTCGGCTGAGTTGGAACGAAGCTCGGACCATCGATGTTCATCGGCGCATCTCCTTGCACCAACTTTAACCCTCGACTTTCGAGGCCGCTGGAAGGCGCCAGGACGCGCGATCACACATCGATCCCGTGTTTTCGGGAGATGCTGGTCTGCCTGTGTTTTGGCGTCAACACGTGCGCGTGAAGAGCTGTTATGGATCGATTGCGCGCAGACACCGAGTGCGCACGGACGAACGTGTCAAGAGTGAAAACTTCGATACAGACCGCGATGACTAGACGCTGCGTGCCAGCGCCCCGGCCCGTAGCTTCGCGCCTCGAGCGACCTCAGTGCCCGGCGCCGCCCCCGACGACAGCGCCGGTGATCGCCGCCAGCCGCTTGGCGAGCGGCGTGTTGCGGCTGCGCGCGACGCGGACCTCACCGTCGATGACGACGGCGGAGATGCCCGGAATGTCGCCGCGCGCGATCGCGCTCAGCGCATCGGGCGCGAGCGACGCGGCAGGCGCATCGCACACGACGAGATCGGCGGCCTGGCCGACGGCGAGCGTCGCGCTGCCGGCCAGGCGAAACGCGAGCGCGTTGTTGCCTGTAGCGAGTGCGATGACGATCTCCGGCGCCAGATCACCCAGCGATGCCAGCTCGCACACGCTCTTGAGCACGCCCATCGGCATGACGCCGGTGCCGGTCGGCGTGTCGCTGGCCACGCACACGCGGCCCAGCGCGTCGGCCTCGCGCGCGAGCGTGAGGATAAAGAGTGCGGACTTGAGATTGCCCGCCTGCACGATCTGCAGCGCCATATCGGTTTCGCGAACGATCGTCCGCAGCCCGTGCTCGTCGAGCGACGTCGTCCCGCCGTTGACGTGACCGCACACGTCCGGCCGAAGATGCAACAGCACGTCGTGCGTAATCGGGCTCGAGCCAGGGATCGAGTTGCCGCCGCTGTGAGACATGACGCAGAGCCCATGCTTCTGCGCGCGTCGAACGTCCGGCTCGCCGTCGCGCGGATGAGCGTAGCCGCCGAAGCCGTACTTCGCGTGGCGCACGCCGTGCTTCGCCATCTCCGCGAAGTCCTCATCGGTCAGTCCCGGCTCGAGCACGACAGAGCCGGCGTTGACTTTCATCCCGTTGGGACGGAAATGCTCAAAGCACTTGGCGGCCGCGATGGCGAGTGCCTTGGAGGCGGCCGGATCGTGCGGTCGGCCGGGCGCGTGCACGCCCTCACCCGCTGAGACGACCGACGTGATGCCGCCGTGGACGTAGGAGTCGAGAAAGTCGACGGTCTTCTGCCGCGGTGTGTAGTCGCCGAGGACCACGTGACAGTGCGAGTCGACGAGGCCCGGGATGACCGTCGTGCCGCGACAGTCGACAATTACGTCGGCACGCGCGGCGTTCGTCCGGCTCACCGCCCCGAGCGCCGTAACGCGGCCGCTCTCCGCCAGCAGCGATTCAGCCTCTGTCCGAGGCGCACCGAGGTCACCCGTGACGAGCGTTCCGATGTTGACGAGCCCGAGCGTCGGCACCGCAGGAGGTGTACCACAGTGCGGTGCCGACGAGCACCGCTATCGGTTCATCGCTCGCTTGACCACCATCGCGGCGATGCCCGCGAGCGCCGCCTTCGCGAGCGGCGAGCTCAGGATCTCTGCCATGCCGCCGCCCGCCGGCTGGGTACCGGCACCGGACGGTCGGGCGCCGCCGCCCGACGGCTGGGCGCCGCCCTTTTCGCCGCTGCCGGCTCCGAACAAGTCGCGCAACCGGCCGGGCGTGTCGTGCAAGTTGGTGAGGACCTGGCTCAGATCGCGCGGATTCGTGCTCACGTCGCCGGACAACGGCACGCCTTTGGCCTCTGCCCGCTGCTGCAGCATCTTGACGAACCCGGCGCGCTCCTCGGGCGATAGCCGTGCGAGCGCGTCCTGTGCCGCCTGCATGTACTCGTCACGCGGAACTGCGTGCGCGACGTCGCGATATCGCTCGATCACCTCCTGGTCGGAGTAGCCTTCGGACGGATGCCCTTGATCGTAGCGGCGCACGAAGTCGGAGTAGTCCTGCCGGTCGAAAATGCCCATTGCTGCCCCCATCTCAGACCTCGATGATGACGTCGCGAGACGAGCGTCGATGATGGGGCGGCCGGCAATGAAGGGCCGAATGTCTGGGGGGCGCGCGGCGAATGGCGGTAGTCAGTACTCCTCGAGGCAGCGGTCGACCGCGGCTTTCGCCCGTGCCCAGTCGTACGCGCGGAACATCCGCGTGTTCACGACCGGCTGCGCGGCGGAGTAGAACATCTCGTACTGCAGCTGGCGGCCGCCGAACTCGGTGCCGACGAAATCCCACACGAGCTTGAGCAGCTTCACGCGTTCGCGAGCGCTGGCCGTCGCCCCGCGCATGAATCGTTCGACGTCGGCGCGCGTCTCGGCGCTCGTGAAAGACGCCTCCGAGGACGGCAGCTGCTGGAAAGCGCCGCCGGCCAGCTCGCGAATCGCGCGCAGCATGTCAACGATCAGGCGGCGCTGCAGGCTCATGCCGGCGTAGACGTACTGCGGGTGCGGCCGCGCCACGCCGTCGCGGATCAGCGGGTGGCGCTCGGCCGCCTGCACGAGCGCGTCGAACGTCGCGCACAGCGCCGCGATGTCGCCGCCCAGCGAGGCCTGGGCTTCGGGCTTTCGGTCGGCCGCGTGGACCTCGAGCAGCTTCAGTGCCAAGCCGGCCATGAACTCCAGCTTCACGGTGAAGCGGACGAGCGACTGGAAATTAGCGAGCGTGTGAGAAGGCGACTCGTGGAACTGCGCATTGACGAGATCGACGTCGCGGTACACGAATACCTGCTCCCACGGCACGTAGACGTCGTCGAAGACGACCGTCGCGTCGACCTCATCGAAGCGCGACGACAGCGGGTAATCGAACACGCTCGTCGTTCCCTGCGCATACGGCCGGCGCGGATAGATGCGGAGCCCCGGCGCATTCACCGGCGTGACGAACGACAGCGCGTAATCGTCGTCGCCGGGCACGAGCGGCGTGATGTACGAGATGAAGAGCCAGTCGGCCAGCACGGCCGAGGTCGTGATGCCCTGAGCGCCGCGGACCACGATGCCGCCATCGCGCTCGGCCACGACGCCGGGATAGAGCCACGGCTCGGGCTGACGGTGCGCGGGCTGGCTGCGATCGATCTGCAGCGGCACGATGCCATACGCGACGTAGAGATCCTCGTCGCGCGCGCGCTCGTAGAAACGGACGACGTTGTCGCCGAACCGCACACCGCCGCGGTCGAACAGCTGGCGCCAGCCGGCGAACGCGCTCAGCACGCACGCAACGTGATCGGGCGTGCGACCCATGAGGCCATACGAAGGCTCGGCCCAGAGCCGGTGCGCGCGTCGCCGAGCGCCGAGATCTTCCGCCGAGCGCGGCACGAGCCACATCGTGCTGTGTCGCCGGCCGGTTGCCGGGTCCACCCAGGTCGTCGCCTTCTCGGCTTCGGGCGCGCGCGCGAGATCCCACGTCTGCGCGATGCGCCGGATCGGCTCCGCGAAGGCGGGATGCTTGGCGACGTCGGCGACGCGCTCGCCGTCCAGAAACACCGCACGGCCGTCGTCGAGGCTCGCGAGATAGTGGTCGCCACTCCGCATGGCGGGGCAAACCTTGCCACACCGGTCGGCTAATGACAAACCGGCGACCCGATGATAGCGTCTCGCCGCCGTGGGTCGCCCGCCGCTCATCGTCGTGTTCGTCGCCATCGTCGTCATCGCGCTCGGGGAGCTGGGCGGCGCCGTGCTCTCGCAGCTGCGTCCTGCCACGGCGCGCTGGGCCGCGGCGCGCATCGCCGCGAATCCCACCATGCACGGCCTCACCGGCTCGCCGGAGTACGACGACACCGTGCGCGAGCGAACGGTCTTCGCCACCGAAGCGGGCCTCTCGTTCTTCCACACGCACGCCGAGGGGACCGGTCTCGTGTTGTTCTTCGCGGCCACGCTGGTGGCCAGCGTCGTCCGCCGGCGCGCCGCGCGTGTGACGCTCTATACGCTGCTGACCCTGGGCGCGCTCTTTCCGCTGGGCTATCTGGTGTACGCGCTCGCGGTCCTGAGCCTCGGCCGGGACAGCGGCATCGAGCTCGCCGAGACGTGGGTGCTCACGCCGCTCGGCTCGGCCGCGATCGCGGGTCTCGCGGGTCTGGCGGCGGCTCTCGCGCGGCGATGATTTCGCCGCCGACTGCGACGTGGCGGCTCCCGCCGCGCGGCGTCCTCCTGGCCGCCGTCCTGCTGCTCGTTGCGGCGGAACTCGGCGGCGCCGGCATGGGGCGCTACAAGGTCGAGCTGGCGCGCTGGGCGCGGACCGGCATGCTGGCGCATCCCGGGGCTCACGGTCTCGTGGGCGTGCGCGATGTCGACGAGCGCGTGCTCGACGAAGCGCTCTTCCGCTTCGATGCCGGCCTGCGACTCTTCCACATGCATGCCGAGGGTATGGCGCTCGTGGTCATCGCCACCACCACCGTGGCGTCCACGCTGGCTCGCTCGCCCGCCGTCCGACGGGTCCTCATCCTTCTTCTCACGGTCGGCGGCGTCGGTTATCCTCTCGGCTACTTGGTCTGGAGCGCGCTCATCCCGGCATACGGCGTGGAGAGGAGCAAGGCCATCGCCGAATACCTCCTGTGGATACCGTTCGGCGGCGCGACGATCGTCGCGCTGCTGTGGCTGGCCGCTCTGACGGCCGCACGCGTGGTGCGGCGATGATCGCCTCGCGCGCGCTGGGCGTCACGCTGCTCGTCGCTCTCGCCACGACGCCCGCGCTCGCCCATCACACCGGCGTGTACACGCCGAAGGACAACGCGATCACCGAGAACTTCAAGCAGGTGAAGTTCTCCGCTCAGGCCGGAAAGTTCGACGTCGCGCTCCGCCTCTACGACGCCGGCCCGCTGCGCGCCGAGATGCGCGCGCGCGCCGCCGCCCTGCCCGATGGGCTGGAGACCCGTGTGCGTGCCGCGCTCCTGGCGCACGACGCCGCCGAGGCCGAGCGTGGCCTGGCCGTCTTCTTTGTGGCCCTGGCGCGCGACCTGGCGCGGGAGGCCGACCGGCAGCTCGCCGCCGGCGCTGCGCCGTCCACGACCGGGCCGCGGTTCCTGGAAGCGATCTGGCGCTATTACAACCTCGCCGACTTCGTCGTCGGCCAGCGCGACGCGCGCGCCTCGGTGGCGATGCGGCTGGCCTACGACGACGCCGAAACGCTCGCGCGGCCGGCCTCGGGCGCCCCCGATGCGGCACGGCTACGGGCGTCGTTCGCACGCCTTGCACAGATCCTGTCAGACCTCGTCGAGACAACAACTCCGCTCAGGAGGAATTCATGAAACGAATGACCTGGCTCGTGGTGCTCGCGGCGCTCGTCGCCGCGGGCGGCTTCATGACCGCGCCCGCGCTGTCGCAGTCGAAAGTCGTGAAGATCGGCGACCTCGGCAGCAAGGTCGGCGTCTTCGAGGGCTACGGCAAGTATCAGACGATGTTCATGCAGCTCGCGGTCGACGAGCTCAACGCCAAGGGCGGCGTGCTCGGCCACAAGATCGAGATGATCTCGGAGGACGACGAGACCAAGCCGGCGCCGGCCGTGCGTAAGGCGGAAAAGCTGATCCTGCAAGACGACGTCAAGCTGCTGGTCGGCGCGGTCTCGAGCGGCGCGACCATGGCCATCATGGACGTCACCAAGAAGCAGAAGACGATCCACTGGAACGCCGTCTCGTGCGCCGAGTTCATGCGGACCACGAAGTTCCACAAGTACTACTTCAGCAACCAGCCCGATTCGCGGATGCAGGCCAACGGCCTCGCGAAGTACATCGTCGACAAGATGGGGAAGAAGGTCTACATCTTCTACACCGACTACGCGATGGGCCAGTCCGACGGCCGTCAGTTCAAGACCGCGCTCGAGAAAATCGGCGGCGAGGTGGTCGGCGTGGCGGGCGCGCCGCTCGACACGAAGGACTTCAGCCCCTGGTTCGGCGCCATCAATCAGTCCAACCCCGACGTGCTGTTTCTCGCGTTCGCCGGCACCGATTCGCTCCGGCTGATGACGCAGCTGCACTCCTTCGGCATGACGAAGAAATACAAGCTCGCCGGCATCGACTGCTTCCTGCTGCAGCAGGATCTGCCCGCGATTGCCGAGCCGATGGAGGGCTTCGTGCAGCTCGCGCACTATTCGGCGTTCAATCCGGACAAGCAGATGGCGGCGTTCAACGAGCGATTCAAGAAGAGGTTCGGTGTTGACGGCAACATCATGGCGGGCGCCTACGACGGCGTGCTCTTCTGGGCCGCTGCGGTGGAGAAAGCCAAGACGTTCGACGCCGACAAAGTCGAGGCCGCGCTCGAGGGCATGTGTCTCGACAACACGCACATCGGCCGCCAGTGCATTCGGAAGGAAGACCATCAGGTCGTGATGGACATGCATCTCTATCAGGTGAAGGCGGGGAAGAACCTGCCGATCGCCCGGCTCGACGGCAAGGACACCATCGGCGAACCCATGGTGGGCAAGGATCCAGTCGAAGGCTTCACCTGGGAGATCAAGAAGAAGTGAACTCCGCGGCCTGGGCAGCGTCGCGCTTAGCGCGGCGCTGCTCGGGCGCGCACGGCTCTCGGCATGCCCTCACATCTCACGCTCAGGCGGCCCAGAGAAGATGAGGAAGAGGAATTCCTGCGGGCTCATCGCGCCACTTCGCCCGAGGTTCCGTCCTTCCTCCACTACTATGAAGACGGCATGCCCTTTCGCCGCTATCTCGACGTGCTCGCCGATCAGGAGCATGGCGTGGACATGCCGACGGCGAATCATGTCCCTTCGACGTTTCTGTTCGCGTTCGTCGGAAACCGAATCGTCGGGCGCGCGTCGATTCGCCACGCGCTCAACGAATTTCTCCATCGTGTGGGCGGGCACATCGGCTATGTCGTGGTGCCCGAGTTTCGGCGACGAGGCTATGCCACCGAGATTCTTCGCCAGTCATTGCAGATTGCCCGCGACACATGCGGGCTCAATCGGATTCTCGTGACCTGCGACGACGACAACATCGGGTCGATCAGGACGATCGAAAAAAACGGCGGCGTCCTCGAGAACGTGGTCGAAGCGCCGGATCTCGACAAACCGTTACGGCGCTACTGGATCGAGATGAGATAACAATGCTTCGCCTCTGTCGTTGATCGCTCGGGAGACCAGCGCTGACGCTGCCGTATAGTATCGGCTCTCGTGGACTACGTTGTCAGCATACTGCTCCCGCAGCTCCTGCACGGCCTCGTCTTCGGGGCCGCGCTGGGACTGCTGGCGCTGGGCCTCACGGTGATCTTCGGGCTCCTCGGCGTGATGAACTTCGCGCACGGCGAGCTCTACATGCTGGGCGCGTACGCGGGGATCGCGGTGATCGGGGTCGTTCACTCGTTCTGGGTGGCCCTCATCGCAGCGCCGATCCTCGTCGGCATCGTCGCCGCACTGACGGAAATGACGACGCTACGGCCGCTCTACCGCCGCGAGCCGCTGTACGGGCTCATCCTCACGTTCGGGCTCGCCCTCGTGTTTCGCGAGGGTGCGCGGCAGATCTGGGGCGGCGACATGCGCCGCGTGCTGCCGCCTTTCACCGGCTCCACGCCCCTGCTCGGCATGACGTATCCGAACTATCGCTTGTTCCTGCTCGTGGCCTCGTCGGTGATCTTGCTCGGCATCTGGCTGTTCTTCACGCGCACGCGCGCGGGCATCGTGGTGCGCGCCGCCGTGCAGGACGCCGAGATGCTCGACGGCCTCGGCGTGGACGTGCGCCGTGTGTTCACGCTCACCTTCGCCGCGTCCGGCGCGCTCGCCGCCCTGGCGGGCCTGCTGCTGGCGCCCGTATTCACCGTCTATCCGCAGATGGGTGTGGAGATGATCCTCCTCGCCTTCATCGTCGTGATTCTCGGCGGCATGGGCAGCCTTGGCGGCTCGGTCGCCGCCGCGTTCGTCATCGGCATCGCGCAGAGCCTCTTCTCGCTGTGGATGAACCCTCAGCGCGTGGCCATCGCGATCTTCGGGATCATGATCGTGGTCCTCATCGTGCGGCCGCGCGGATTCTTCGGCCGCGAGGGGGTGCTCGAGTGAGGCTGCTCGGGTGGCGCGCGCTCGTCGTCTTTGCCCTGCTCGCCGCAGTGCCGTTCGTGCCCGGCATGTCGCGTTACTATCTGCTCCTCGCCTTCGACGCTCTGCTCTTCGGCGCCATCGCCATGAGCCTCGATCTGCTCATGGGCTACACGGGGCTCGTCTCGTTCGGCCACGCCGCGTTCTACGGCCTCGGCGCCTACGCGACCGCGATTCTCATGGAGCGCGGCGTCCAGTCGGTGTGGGCGTGCGTGGCCTTCGCGATTCTCGTGGTCGGAGTGTACGCGCTCATCGTGAGCTATTTCGCAACGGCGCGTCGGGGCATCTACTTCGCGCTGCTCACGCTGATCTTCGCGGAAGTCGTCTACACGTTCTTCCGTTACACCCAGACGTTCGGCGGCTCCGATGGCATCCAGGGCCTGCCGGACGCCACACTGCTGCCCGGCCTCGCCATCGACACGCCCGCGCGCAAGTACTACCTGGTGCTCGCCTACCTGATCGTCGCCTACGCGATCTGCCGCGTGCTCGTGGCGTCGCACTTCGGCCGCGTGCTCGTGGCCATCCGCGAGAACGAGGACCGCGCGCGCTTCCTCGGCTACAACGTGCAGCGCTACAAGATGGGCGCGTGCATGATCTCCGCGCTGCTCACCGGCGTCGGCGGCGCCATCTATCCGATGCGCTCGGCGTTCGCGACGCCCGACCTCATGCTGTGGACGGAGTCCGGCGAATTCATCATCTCGGTCATGATCGGGGGCCTCGGCACGCTGGTGGGTCCGATCATCGGCGGGGCGTTCTTCACCATCCTGCGCGACAAGGTCTCGTCGGTCGTGGACTGGTATTTCATCGTGATCGGCGGTGTGCTCATCGTCATCGTCCTCTTCATGCCTCGCGGGCTGCTGGGCCTGCGCCAGCTCTTCGCGCGGCGCGCGCGGCGGGCCGCCGCGTGATTCTCGAGGTCGCCGAGGTCTCGAAACGATTCGGCGCGCTCGCCGCGCTCACGCGCGTGAGCTTCTCCGTTGAGCCTGGTCAGGTCTTCTCCGTCATCGGCCCCAACGGCGCCGGGAAGTCGACGCTGTTCAACGTCGTGTCGGGACTGTTCGCACCGAGCAGCGGCGCCGTTCGCTTCCGCGGCCAGGACATCACGGGGCTGCCACCTGAGCGTGTCAATCGGCTGGGTCTGGCGAAGACGTTCCAGATCACGAACATCTTTCCGGAGATCTCGGTGCTCGACAACGTGCGGGTGGCGGCCCAGTCACGTGCGCCGGAGTCGGGCCGCGCCTCGTCCCTCTGGCGTCGTCCCGACGTCGATGGCGTGGCGCGTGCGCTGCTGGAATCGTTCGGCCTCGCCGCGCGCGCCGAGGCGCACGCGAAAGATCTTTCGCATGGCGAGCAGCGGTATCTCGAAATCTGCGTCGCGCTCGCCACCAACCCGACACTCCTTCTGCTGGACGAGCCGACCGCCGGCATGACGCCCGGCGAGACGCGTGAGGCCACCGCGCTGATCCGCAAGGTCGTGCTCGAGCGCGGACTCACGCTGCTGCTGATCGAGCACGACATGTCGGTCGTGATGGGTATCTCGGACCGCGTGGCCGTGCTGCACTTCGGCGAGAAGATCGCCGAAGGCACGCCCGCGACCATCCGCACCGACCCGCGCGTGATCGAAGCGTATCTCGGCGGCGGCGATGACTGAGATGTTCCGCATCCGCGAGGTCCACGCGGGATACGGCGCTACGCCGATCCTGTTCGGTGTGTCGCTCGAGGTGCGCAAGGGCGAGGCGGTGGCGCTGCTCGGCAAGAATGGCATGGGCAAGACCACGCTGATGAAGACGGCCATCGGCTTCCTGAAACCGTGGCGCGGCGCCATCGAGTTCGAGGGCCGCGACGTCACCCGCCTGGCGCCGCACGACATCGCGCGTCTCGGCGTCGGCCTGGTGCCCGAGAACCGGCGAATCTTTCCCGGCCTCACCGTGCGCGAAAACCTCGAGCTCGGTCTGTCCGCCGTCAGCGGACGCTCCGGCGCGCTGCGCGAAACCCGCCTGGCGGCAGTCTTCCAGCACTTCCCGCGGCTGCGTGAGCGTCTCGACCAGCCCGGCAAGACGCTGTCCGGCGGAGAGCAGCAGATGCTGGCGATCGCGCGCGTGATGATGGCCGGCGCGCGGCTGATTCTGATGGACGAGCCCACACAGGGGCTGGCCCCCGCGTTCATCCGGCACATCCGTGACATGATCGGCGAGCTCAAGCGTCTCGGCGTCACTGTGCTCCTCATCGAGCAGAACGCCCGCGTCGCGCTCAGCGTGTGCGACCGCGGCTACATCATGGAGAAGGGTGTGATCGTCTTCGAGGCGTCCTCGCGCGAGCTGCGCGATAGCCCGGTGACGCGTGAAAAGCTGGGCGTGTGACTCGGAGGGGGGCTTCGCCCCCCTTCCGACAGTCGTCGCGCGCCTAACGGCGCGCTCCTCCTTGCCTCCCCCCAGAACCGGATTGCGCCGGCAAAGCCGGCGCTCGAACTGCGACAATTCCACACGTGAAAAGCTGGGCGTCTAGCACGCTGCTCGGCGGCAGCCGCCGCGCGCAGCTCGTGCGTGGGGCGCTGGCGATCGTGCTCGTCGGCGGTCTCGTGTGGGCGCTGCCCGTTCGTCGCCCGGGCGTGGACGGCGGCCATCATGCGGCACACCCGCCGACGCTCGATGCGTTCGAGCGCGCCGGCGTCACGGAGCTGCGCGAGGGCCACCGGACGCCGCCGCTGCGACTGCCGCGGCTCAGCGGCGGTGTCACGGCGCTGGACGAGCATCGGGAGCGCCTCGTGATCGTCAACTTCTGGGCGACCTGGTGCGAGCCGTGCACGCTCGAGATGCCGACGCTCGAGGCGCTCTGGCGGGACTATCGCGAGCGCGGACTCGTGGTGCTCGCGGTGTCGGTGGACCGCGGTGCTCCGCGGCCGCTCATCGAGCCTTACGTGACTCGGCTGGGCCTGTCGTTCCCGATTCTTCTCGACGCCGATCTGGCCGCGTCACGCGCCTGGCGCGTGCAAGGCCTGCCCGCGACGTTCGTCGTGCAGCCAGGCGGCAATGCCGTCGGGATGGCGCTCGGCGCGCGCGAGTGGAACAGCGGCGAGATGCGCGCGCTGCTCGAGCGCCTGCTGCCCGGCGCGCACGCCCACTGATTCGCGAGCAGGGGCGGGTGGAGCAGCGCAAGGCGTCCTGACGCGTTAAGCTCGCCCTTCGGGAGGACGAACCGATGGCGAAGGGCGAGGTCGGCTTCATCGGACTGGGGCGCATGGGATTTCCCATGGCCCGCAACCTGGCGGCGGCGGGATGGAGCGTGCACGTGCACGACATCTCGCCGGACGCCGCCAAGCGCGCCGCGGCGGTTTCGGGCGTCACGGTGCACCCGGCACCACGCGACGTGGCGAGCCACGCAAGCGTGGTGCTCAGCGCGCTGCCAAACGACGAGATCGTGCTCGACACCTACCTCGGTCCCGCGGGCGTGCTGGCCGGCGCGCGCGCCGGGCTCGTGACCTGCGACTGCTCGACTGTCACGCCCGAGACCTCGCAGAAAATCCAGGCGACCGCGCGTGATCGAGGCGTCACGCACCTCGACACTCCGATGCTCGGCTCCTCGCCGCAGGCGGAGAGCGGAGAGGTCTTCTTCATGGTCGGCGGCGAGCGCGCCGCGCTGACGACCGTACAGCCGCTGCTCGACGTGATCGGCCGCCTGACGATGTACGTCGGTCCGTCGGGCGCCGGCAATCGCATCAAGCTCCTGCACAACGCGCTGGGCGCCGTCAACGCGGTCGCCGTCGCGGAATCCCTCGCGCTCGCCACACGACTCGGCGTCGATCTCCAGACCTATTACGAGGTCGTTCGGCAGGGCGGCGGCATGGCGTATTCCACCTATTTCGACCGCCGCGTCATGCGCGTCGCCGAAGGCAACTTCGACGCCACGTTCACGGTCGAGCTGATGAACAAGGACGTCTCGCTGGCGGCGCGCATGGCCGGCGCCGACCTCGAACGGATGCCGATCCTCAAAGAGACGCTGGCGGCGTACACTGCGGCCAGGGCGAAGTGGCCTGGGCAGGACTTTTCGGGCGTCACGCACGTGGTCGAGGAGCGCTTCGGGCTCACGGTCGGGCGAAAGGCGCGCTGAGCGGCGCCGGCGAGGACGGACATGGCGTACGACCTGGTCATCAAGGGCGGCATGGTCGTGGACGGCACCGGGTTTTCGCGCTACCGCGCCGACGTCGCGGTGAAGGACGGCGCGATCGTAGAGATCGGTCGGGTGAGCACGACGGCCGAGCGGACGATCGATGCCGACGGGCTCGTGGTCGCGCCCGGCATCATCGATCTCCACACGCACTACGACGCGCAGCCGTTCTGGGATCGGCTCTGCACGTCGTCCGTCTGGCACGGGGTCACAACCGCGCTCATGGGCAACTGCGGACTAACCCTCGCTCCGCTGCGCCCCGAGCATCGCGAGGCGATGCTCGCCACGTTCTGTTGCGTCGAGGATCTGCCCGTACGGTCCCTGAGCGCCGTCTTGCCGTGGACGTGGCAGACGTTCGACGAATACCTCAAGGCGATCGACATCGGCCTCGGCATGAACCTGATGCCGCTCGTCGGCCACAACCCGCTGCGGCTGTCGGCCATGGACAAGGCGGCCTGGGAACGGCCGGCGACCGCCGACGAGATCGCCGTCATGCAAAACCTGTTGCGCGCGGCGATGGAGGCCGGCGCCTGGGGCTGGAGCACGACCGATTCGCCGACCCACGCCGGCCCGAAGGGCGAGCCGGTGCCGACGCGCCTGGCCGCAGACGACGAGCGTGTCGCCCTCGGCCGCACGCTCGCCGAGTTCAACCGCGGCATCATCGAAATTCTTCCAAAAGGCGCGGCCACGCCGACCGAGGCCGACCACGCCCATCTCACCGACGTCGCCCGCGCCAGCGGCCGGCCGGTGTTCTTCCTGACGTTCGACGCGGCGCCGCGCGAGCGCGTCGAGGCGTCGACGCGCGAGGGCGCCCGGCTCGTGGCGCTGCTGCGCGCGATCCCGTTCAACCCGCGGTTCACGCTGAAGAAGACCACGTTCTTCAGCAACCTCGACGTTTGGGACGTCGTCATGGCCAAGCCGCTCGAGGAGCGCCTCGCCGCTTTCACCGATCCGGCCAAGCGCGCCGAGCTGCGCGAGTGGGCGGACAAGCGTCAGCGCCGCCGGCCGGGCGTGCTGGGACGGTTCATCAAGTGGTCCTCGATCGTGGTCAAGAAGGCCGCACTGCCGAAGAACCGCGCCTTCGAAGGGCGCGCGCTGACAGAGCTCGCCGCCGAGCAGGGCAAGCACGTGGCGGACGTCATGCTCGATCTGGCACTGGAAGAGAAGCTCGACACCGAGTTTCAGCTGCAGTCACGACCGCCCGCGGAAGACGTCGCACTGGCCGAGTTCGTCCAGACCGGTCACGCGATTCCGTCGCAATCGGATGCCGGCGCGCACCTGAACACGAACTTCTGCACGGCGGGCGAATCGAGCTGGGTGCTCGCCGAGTGGGTCCGCGAGCGGCAACTGCTGACGCTGGAGGACGCGATCCGTCGCTACACGTTCCAACCGGCGCGTATCATGGGCCTGCGGGATCGCGGCCTCGTCCGTGAAGGGCTCGCGGCCGATCTGATGGTGTTCGATCCGGCGACGATCGGCGTCAAGGAAGACGAGATCTCGCGCGACGGTCCCTCGGGCACGCCGCGGCGCGTGCAGGGCGCCGACGGTGTCCATCATGTCGTCGTCGGCGGCGAGGTCGTGCTCGACCACGGCCGCCACACCGGCGCCTTCCCGGGCCGCGTGCTCCGCGCCGGGCGCTGACGGTCACGCCCGGCGCGCGAGCGTCAATGCACGCTCAGCGCCGTGCGAATGACCCAGGCGAAGTCCACGACGAGCGCGGCCACGAGAATGGCACCGACGATCTTGTACCCGGTGTCGCTCATGCGTCCCTCCTGCAATCGGGCTCAGAAGCGATACTGCACCGCGAAATACGGACCGTAGCGCTCGGTCTTGTTTTCGAGCAGCCGCCCGTTGACGTCGCCGGTCGTTGTGTGCGCCGTCGACGTGCCCTCGCCCGATTTGACCCACCAGTACTGGAAGCCCGCCTCGACCGACAGCCCGCGCCAGACGCGATACATCAGACCCGCGTCGATCTGAACGCCCACGCCGCCGTCGGCTTCGTCGTGGAAGCTCGGGTTCTGCAAGAGATCGCTCCGCTGGTGATGCGTGTCATCGATCACGCTCTTCGACCAGGGAATGACGAACGCGCGCGCCTTGGCGCTGAGTCCGTCGATGATCGGAACCTGCGTGCGCGCGCCCAGGCGAAAGCTGTACCAGTTCCACTCCTGCGTGATGACCTTTGCGCTCGACGGCAGCGTCGGGACGACGGCCGGGAAGGCTGAGGTGACGCCGAACGCGACATAGCGCTCGTGCCACCACTGAAAGCCGGCGAGCGTATCGAGGAAGCCGGGCTGCTGGGCGTCACCCCACTTCAGCAGTCGGTAGCCCACGTCGAAGTTGACGTAGACGAGCCCGGTGTCGTCGGTGTCCGAGCGCGTCCGCGAAAACCGGATGTTGTGGTCGGTGTCGCTGAAGTCCTCGTCGATCAGCACGCCTTGCTTGATCACCCCGCCGCCGATCGAGCTCAGGACCACGAGTCGTTTCCAGACGAAGTCGGCATTGACCTCGGGAACGACGCTGTCCACTCCCCGCCATCGAAGCTCGGACAGCGCGGTGCTGTTGGTGCTGTAGCCGGTCGTGACCCAGACGCGCCCGCCGAGCGTGAGCGACGTATCTTGAGGCAGCGGAATCTGCGCCCGGGCGGGCGACGCCACTGCCGTGAGCCCGAGCAGGAGCCACACCGTGGCCGTGACCCGACGCATAGACCCTCCTTCGCCTCCCCGGGCCCGAGCCTACACGAACTCGAGCCGCGGTGTCGCAAGATGCGCGGCCACTGCCGCGCACGGCGGAGGTTGACAATGCGACGCCTGCCATCGACACTGTCGCCGCCCCGCGAGACGACGGAGGTGCCGACGATGCGCGATGCCCACGAGCACGCTCTCATTCCGACCCTGAAGCGGCAGCTTGCCGAACGACTGATCGATCGCCGGGAATTTCTCCGCTATTCGACCTTGCTCGGCATGTCGACGACGGCCGCGTATGCGGCCGTGCGCACGATCACCGGCGAGGCGCTGGCGCCGGCCGCGGCGGCGCAGAATTTGCCGCGCGGCGGAACGCTGCGCCTCGGCATGCGCTGCCAGGACCTCAAGAGTCCGCACACCTACAGCTGGATCGAGTCCGCGAACTCGGCACGCCAGGTCCTCGACTACCTCACGATCACGGGGCCCGACAACATCACGCGGCCAGGCCTCGTCGAAAAATGGGAGGCGAGCCCGGATCTCAAGACGTGGACGCTGCGCGTGCGTCGCAACGCGAAGTGGCACAACGGCCGCCAGTTCACCGCCGACGACGTGATCTGGAATCTCAAGCGCGTGCTCGATCCGAAGACCGGTTCGTCCACGGTCGGCCTGATGAAGGGCTTCCTGCTCGAGGAGTACGACACGGGCGAGAAGGACGACAAGGGCAACGCCAAAAAATCGGTGCGCCTCTGGGACGCCAACGCGATCCAGAAGGTCGACGCGTACACCGTCCGCCTCAACGGAAAGACGGCGCAGCTTGCGGTGCCCGAGCAGCTCTTCCACTATCCGCTGCTGATCATGGACCCGGCCGAAAACGGCGAGTTCAAGGTCGGCTCCAACGGCACGGGCGCGTTCACGCTGGTCGAAAGCGAAGTCGGACGACGCCAGGTGCTCAAGGCGCGCAAGGATTACTGGGGTGGCGGGCCGTATCTCGACGAGCTCCAGTTCATCGACCTCGGCGACGACCCGGCCGCCGCCGTCAGCGCGCTGGCCAGCAAGCAGGTGGACGGCCTCTACCTGGCCGACATCGTCCAGCTCGACGCCCTGCAGAAGATCCCGCACGTGCAGATGTACCAGGTGACGACGGCCTACACCGCCACCGCGCGCGTGCAGCCGGTCAAGCCGTTCGACGACAAGCGCGTGCGCCAGGCGCTGCGCTACGCGATCGACTCGAACGTCATCGTACAAATCGCGCACCGTGGCCTGGGTCAGGCCGGTGAGCACCATCATGTGAGCCCGGTGCATCCCGAGTACGCCAAGCTGCCGCCGATGACGCGGGACGTTGCGAAAGCCAAGCGCCTGCTCGCCGACGCGGGCTATCCAAACGGCATCGACACCGAGATCGCCTGCAAGCCGCAGCCGGGGTGGGAGCTCCTCGCCGTTCAGGCGATGGTCGAGCAGTGGAAGGAAGCCGGCATTCGCGTGAAGATCAACGTGATGCCGTCCACGCAGTACTGGGAAGTGTGGACGAAGACGCCGTTCGGCTTCACGACGTGGGCGCATCGACCGCTCGGCGTCATGAGCCTGGCGCTCGCCTATCGGACCGGCGTGCCGTGGAACGAGTCGAAGTACTCCAACCCGGAGTTCGATCGCCTGCTCACGATGGCGGAGGGCACGCTCGACGTGGTGGCCCGCCGCGAGATCATGGCCCAGCTCGAGAAGATCCTGCAGGAGGACGGTCCGATCGTGCAGCCCGTGTGGCGCGCGATCTTCACGTTCCACGACAAGCGCGTGCAGGGGTTCAAGGCGCACCCGTCGGCCTACATCTTCGGCCACCAGCTCGCGATCACGACGTAGACCGAGGACGCGCAAGAGTTTCGCGGCTCACGGCCGAATGGTGCGGTTGACGGCGACGGTCGCCTGTCTTTTTACGGCCCTCATATCAACGGCGTGCGGGCCGCCAGCCTATCGCTACTGGGAGCTTCCTGCGAGCCGGACGACTCAGGATTTCCAGCGTGATCACCGCGTCTGTTACCTGGACGCTCATCACGTCACGGTGGGCTTTTTCGGACCCTCGGAGCTGGACCGAAACTACGTCGAGTGCCTCGAGGCGCTCGGCTGGAAGCCGGCAGAACCGGGTGCGCCATCCACGTGCCACAGTGTTTACTCGGAGAACCGCCCGAACTGCGAATCGAACACGAAGTGAGGTCCCGCGGCCCTCGCGGCCTGGCGTCAGAGACGGTGCTTCGGATGGGGCTCCGCGTTCCACCGCGCCGGCGGCACCAGATCGTTCTCGCGGAAGCGCGTCCAGCGGAACGGCGTGAGGTCGTAGCCCGCCGCGCCACCGTGCATGATGACGTCGGACATGATGTCGCCGATCACCGGCGAGTGCTTGAAGCCGTGACCGCTCCAGCCGAAGTCGGCAAAGAGCCCGCCGTATTCCGGGATCGCGCCCAGCACGGGATGATGATCCGGCGTCGCGTCGTACAGCCCTGAGTACCCGCCCATGGCGAGCCCGTGCTCCATGACGGGGAAGCGATGCGCGATGAGCTCGGCATTCTTCACGATCTGATCGGGGTCGACGCCTTCGTTGTAGTGATCGGGATCGACGATCTCGTCGTAGGACAGCTTGCCGTGGATCATCAGGTCGCCGTGCTCGGGACGCATATACGTCATCAGCACGAGGTCGGCGATCGCCGGGTGCGCGGCGAACTCGCCCGGGCGGCGGAAGAAACACATCTGGTGCCGCTCGGGCTTGATCGAGATCTCGACGCCGAGCGGACGCAGGAGCCGATCCGCATAGAGGCCGGCGCAGTTGGCAACGACGGGCGCGTCGATGTCGACGCCCTCCGACCGCACGCCGACCACCTTGCCGCCGGCCGTGCGGATCGCGTCGACCTCGCGGTATTGCACGATGGTCGCGCCGAGCTCGCGGGCGCGGTTGATCAGCGCGTTGGCCGTCGACGACGGATCGGCGTAGCCCGACTCTGCTTCATACGAGGCCAGCGCGACGTCGTCAACGTTGGCGGCGGGCACGAGCGCCTTGACCTCGGTCGGCGAGACCAGCGCGACGCGGGCGCCGAGCTTCTGGGCGTGCATGGCGTTTTCGCGAAGGCGCGGCGCCGTGTCGGGGCCCACGAGAGCGAGCATGCCGACCATCTGGAATCCCGGATCGCCGTCGCCGCCGATCACGTCCTTCCAGTGCCGGAACATCTCGGCCGCCGCGCTCGCCGTGCGCGTGAAGAAATCCATGGCGTAAAAGCGCCGCACCAGCGCCGTCGAGCGCCCGGTCGGCCCCGAGGCGACGAACTTCTTCTCGATCAGCAGCACGCGACCGGCCTTCTTGCGCGCCAGATGATAGGCGAGGCTCGCGCCGTGGACGCCACCGCCGACGATCACGACATCCGCGCTGCGTGGCACGTCCGTCACTCGTCGCTCATGATCAACCGCGCGTGGGCGGTCGGCTCGTCGAGGACCATGCCGGGCTCCCAGTGCGGACTGAACTGCGTCGGGATGCCGAACCAGCCCACCCAATCCTCCCGCATGGCGCTCGGCTCGTCGGTGGGCCACAGCACGTTGAGTGGCAGCGGCCGGACGGGCGGCCGAAACGTCGGCAACGGAATCTGCTCCACCGAGATGCCCGCCGCTTGCGCGAGCAGCAGCCCCACCTGCTCGCGACACCGCCGGCTCTGGCACGGCCCCATGCCGGCTCGGGTGAGCCGCTTGATCTGATCCTGGTTCAGTGGGCCGTCGCGCAGCAGCGTGCCGAGGTCGCGCGCCTGCATCTGCGGCGAGTCCCATCCCAGATACCGCGGCGGTCGGGTCTCGACGAGCTCGCGCCGCGTCACCTCTTCGCACTGACAGGCGTTCACGTTCCATCCCCCCGCTTCGATCAGTGACCGCAGCCACGTCTGCCAGTAGGAGAACACGTCCGTCGACGGCGGCATGGCGGGCGAAGCGGGACCACGACGCTGCTCGGCCTCGCGGCGGTCGAGCGCGCCAAGCGATTCGGCGGCGGCGAGGCCGGCGACGCGGCCCTGCTCGCGCGCGATCTCCGGCGCGCCGAGCATGCGTTCGTGAAAGCCGGCGCCGTCGCCCGCGGCATAGACGCTCGGCACGCTCGTGCGCATCGATGCGTCGATCTCGGGCACCCAGCCGCCGAGCGTGCCGTCGAACCGCAGCCGCGCGCCGACCAGATGCAGCAGCTCGACGCTCGGGACGAGGCCAACGGCGAGACACATCGCATCGCACGCGATTTCCCGGTCGCGCCCGCCGATGGGACGACCGTCGGCATCCACGGCGGCGAGCACGATTGATTCGATCTCCCCGACACGCCCGCGCGCCGCCCGGATCGTATGGCCCGTGAGCAACGGGACGCCGCGCTCGGCCAGCGCTTTCGCCGCTGCGTGATCGCCGCGCACCCCGTCTTCGACCTCGACGACGCCGGCGACCTCGATGCCGTGATCGAGCGCGAGCGCCGCCGTGTGCAGGCCGAGTGTTCCCGAGCCGATCACGACGAGACGTCGCGCCGACAGCGCGCGGTATCGAGTCAGCAGCGCGGCGGCGCCGCTGGCGCCGAGCGTTCCTGCGCGCTCCCAACCGGCGAAGCCCAGCAGCACATCGCGCGCACCCGCCGCCACGACGAGGCGGTCATAGCTCACGAGCCACGAGCGGCGCTCGTCGGCGAGACCGAGCATCGGGGCCGGCAGCTCCTGCACGGTCGGCCCAGCGACAAACGCGCCCCACACGTACGTGCCGAGCTGCACGTCGACGCCGGCCTCGTGCGCGGTCGCCAGCGCCGGGTTCGTTTCGACGATGCGCTCGAGCATCAGCGCGCGGTTGCGGACGGCCGGCTGCATTCGCTGCCCGAAGCACAGCGGAACGTCCATCGCCATCATGTCGTTGTCGACCGGATGCTCGTCGATCAGCAGCGTCTCGACGCCGCTGCGCGCGGCCTCGACGGCGGCGGCGATGCCGGCCGCTCCGGCCCCGACGACGATCAGCGGCACGTGGCGATCGGCCCGCGGCCCTTTGCCCGTGAGCGAACGGCGGTCGACGCCGCGCATCAGCCGTCGCCTCCCGCGGCCAGCTCGACTTCTGCGCGGGTCGCGA
Source organism: Candidatus Rokuibacteriota bacterium (assembly GCA_036802765.1). GTDB lineage: Bacteria > Methylomirabilota > Methylomirabilia > Rokubacteriales > CSP1-6 > AR12. The sequence continues at coordinate 13,507 of DAIRVP010000008.1, read as the reverse complement.
CCCAGCCGACGCGCTCGCGCCAGTCATGGGGCGTGTCGGCGAAGCGACTGAGGGCCAGCGCACCGAGATCGGCGAACGAGCAGCGGCCGTGCTGCACGAGCTCGCTGATGGCCCGGCCCGACGCGGGCGACAAGCCGAAGCCGACGCTCGACATCGTCGCGATCACCACGTTGTCGGGATTGGCGAGCCGGTCGACAACGGGAAGCCCGTCCGGCGTGTTCTCGACGAGGCCGCTCCACGCGCGAATCATCCGCACGTGTGCGGCGCCCGGGAACAGCTCGGCCAGGCGCCGCCCGAGATTGCGCACGAGCGGCGTGTTGCGATGCTCCGGCGTCGCCATGTCGGGCACGTTGATCCACTCGTGCGGGCCGCCGCCGTAGACGAGATTGCCGCGCAGCGTCTGTCGACCGTAGAGCCCGTTGCCGGCCACGCCGCCGACACGCATGAGCGGAATCGGCTCGGTGGCGATCATCTCCACCCTCGCGGGCGCCAGCGGCAGCGTCATGCCGAGCATGTCGGCGAAAAGCCCGGTCTGTGGTCCCGCCGCGACGACGACGACGTCGGCGCCGAACGTTCCGCGTGTCGTCTCCACGGCGGTCACGCGGCCGCCGCGCTGCACGAGCCCCGTGACCGTCGTGTGCTGCAGGATCCGCCCGCCGCAATCTTGCAGCGCCCACGCGTACGCCTGCACGGTGCGCTGCGGATTCGCGTGCCCGCCGAAATGCAAGTACGTGCCGCCGATCGCGCTGTCGCCGACGATCGGCACGAGCTCTTTGAGCTGTCGGCGATCCAGCAGCTCCCAGCGGAAGCCGCGCGCCTCGCCGATCTCCGCCCACCGTTTAGCGAGCGCCAGCTGCGCCTCGCTCAGCGCCACCCCGATCCTGAACGACTGGTGCTCGGTGGGATAGCCGAGCAGCTGATCCATCTGCGGCCAGAGCCGCTGCTCTTCGAGTCCGAATGGGCTGTAGACGTGGGTGGCGCCGCCGCCGTTGCGGCCCGACGCCTCCCAGCCGACGATGCCCTTCTCGAGCACGAGCACGTCGGCGCCATCGCGCGCCAGCCACCAGCCGGCGCTGAGTCCGGTGACGCCGCCACCCACGATCACCACCGCCGCGCCAGATGTCGTCATGCGGCGTCCATCATCGTCGACCAGGTGGTGGGCCGACAAGTGGTGCCTGCAGCCGCAGGAGCTCGGGGCCGGGAATGTGACAGGCGATCCGGAGATCGCGAGCGAGCTGCTGCACCGGCGGCGGCGTGTCGTCGCAGATTGCGCCCACGCGCCGCGGACACCGCGTCGCGAACGGACAGCCGCGTGGGATTTCGTCGGCGCGCGGCACCGGGCCTTCCAGGAGAATGCGCGCGACGTCGTGATCGGGATCGGGCACCGGCACCGCCGACAGCAAGGCTTCGGTGTACGGATGGTATGGCGGCGCGAAGACGCGCTCGACCCGACCGACCTCCGCCACCGTGCCGAGATACATCACGGCGACGTGATCGGCGAGATAGCGGACGACGCCGAGGTCGTGCGAGATAAAGACGAGCGTGGTGCCGTGCGCGGCCTGGATCTCGTTGAGCAGATTGATGACGGCTGCCTGCACCGACACGTCGAGCGCCGACACCGGCTCGTCGGCGACGATGACATCGGGATCGCCGGCGAGCGCGCGCGCGATGGCAACGCGCTGCTTTTCGCCGCCGGAGAGATGGTGCGGCTTGCGCGCCGCCATCCCCGGCGCCAGCTTGACGACTTCGAGCAGCCGCGCGACGCCAACCGAGACGTCCACCGGTGCGCGGCCGCGCAGGCGCCGCAGCGCACGCGCGATCGCGTAGCCGACGGTGTGGCTGGGATTCAGCGTGCTGTCGGGATTCTGGAACACCATCTGCAGCTTGCGCCTCAACGCCGCGCTACGGGCGTCGACGGCAAGCGAGCCGACCTCGACGCCGTCCAGCGTCACGCCGCCGGAGGTCGCCACCTCGATGCCGCTCAGCACCTTGGCCAGCGTCGACTTGCCGCAGCCCGACTCGCCGACGATGGCGAGCGTCTGTCGGCGCACCGCCGCGAGATTGACGTCGGCGAGCGCGCGGATCGACGGGCGGGCGCGACCGAACCGGCGGCGACGACGCCGCGGCTCGTAGACCTTCGTCAGGTGATGAACGTCGATGACCGGGCCGGCGTCGGCGTCGCGCTCCACAGGCGCGACGTCGCTCGCACGGCGACGCCAGCGCGGCAGCTCGCCGGCACGCACACAGGCGACCCGATGCTCGGGCTCACCGTCCACCATCACGGCGGCGATCGGTCCCGCGGTGCAGCGGCCGCTCTCGACGTGCGCGCAGCGACGCGCGAATCCGCAGCCGACCGGACGCGACATCGCAGATTCGACCTGGCCCGGAATCGGCACGAGCGGCGACTGGCGCTTGTCCCGGCCCAGCGCGGGCAGACAATCGAGGAGCCCGCGCGTATACGGGTGGCGCGGATTGGCGAAGATCTGGCGTACCGTGCCCTGCTCGACAATCTCGCCGCGGTACATGACGCCGACGCGATCGCACACGCGCGCGACGCTGCCGAGATTGTGGCTGATGAACAGGATGGCGGAGCGGTGGCGCTGACGCAGCTCGCGCACGAGGTCCAGCACCGCTGCCTCGACGGTGACGTCCAGGCCGGTGGTCGGCTCGTCCATGATGAGCAGCGCGGGGCCGGCGATGAGCGCCATCGCGATGACGATGCGCTGCTGCTGACCGCCTGAGAGCTGATGCGGATAGCGCTCCATCACTCCGGCCGGATCCGCCAGCTTCACCTCGCCGAGCATCGCGATCGCTCGCTCGCGGGCCGCGTGCGCGCTCGCGCCCTCGTGGATCATCGGCACTTCCATGAGCTGCCGGCCGACGGTCATGACGGGATTCAGGCTCGCCATCGGATCCTGGTAGACCATCGCGAGGCGACGGCCACGAATCGCCCGCAGCGCCGAGTCGCTCAGCGTCGTCAGATCGCGGCCCTCGAAGAGAATCTGACCGCCGCGGATGCGGCCAGCGCGTCCCAGGTAGCGAACGATCGACAACGCGACCGTCGACTTGCCGCAGCCGGACTCGCCCACGAGCCCGAGGGCCTCGCCGGCATCGAGCGACAGGCTCAAGTCGGGGATCACAGGCAGCTCGCCGGCGCGCGTGCTGTACACGACCGCGAGATGACGAACGTCGAGCAGCGGCGCGTCAGTCACGGAGGCCGAGCTCCCGCAGCCCGACGGCCAGCAGATTGAAACCGACCACGAGCGATGAAATCGCCGCGCACGGAAACAGCGCCATGTGCGGCCACACCATCATCATCCCGTACGTGTCCTTGACCATACCGCCCCAGTCGGGATCCGGAGGCGGCAGACCGATGCCGAGGAAGCCGAGCACGCCGATGATGATGACGTTGTAGCCGGTACGCAGACACATGTCGACAATGAGCGGTCCGCGCGCGTTCGGCAGGATCTCGACCAGCATGATGTAGAGCGCCGACTCGCCGCGCATCTTGGCGGCGGCGACGTATTCGCGCTCGCGCAGATCCAGCGTCATGCCGCGCACGATCCGCGCGATGATCGGCGCCTTGGTCAGCGTGAGCACACCGATGATGTTCCAGGCCGAGGACCCGAAGTGCGCCAGGATGATCATGTAGAGAATGATCACGGGAAACGAGAGCACGATGTCGCACGCGCGCGTGATCACCACGCCAACCCAGCGGCCGTAATAGCCGGCCGTGAGGCCGAGCAGCGAGCCGAGCGCTGCCGCGCCCAGCACGGCGAGAGGGGCAACGACGAGAACCGGCCGCGCGCCCCACAGGATGCGCGACATGATGTCGCGCCCGAGGTGATCGGTGCCGAGCCAGTGGGCACGCGACGGCGTCGGGTGCCCCAGCGCGGTCAGATCGCTGGCGTTGGGAGCATAGGGCGCGATCGCTGGCGCGAGGATCGCGAGCACGATCCACACGAGAACGATGGCGAGGCCGACCGCGGCTGGTCGCGAGGCGCCGAGAACTGCAATGCGCCGCCTCCACCGGGCGAGCGGGCGAAGCCGCGTGGTGGCCGGCGGCGATGCAGAGAGGACGTCGGCGATGACCGGCGTGCTCATAGGACCCTACACGCGAATCCGTGGGTCCAGGACGATGTACGCGAGATCGCCGAGGATGTTGGTGGTCACGGCGAGGAAGACCGCGACCAGCGCCCCTGCCTCGATGAGCGCAATGTCCTTGAAGAGCGTGGCCTCGAGCATCATCCGACCGAACCCCGGATAGGCAAACACCGTCTCGACAACCACCACGCCGGCGACGAGATAGTTGATCTGCAGCATGATCACGGTGATCGGCGTCAGCATGGCGTTGCGGACCGCGTGGCCAAGGATGACGCGGCGGAATGGCAAGCCCTTCAGAACGGCGGTGCGAATGTAGGGCCGCTGCATGACCTCCACCATCGACGCACGGATCATGCTGACGACGTAGCCGGCATCGAAGAGCACGATGACGGCAACCGGAAGCACGAGCTGCGAGGCCGCCGACCAGCCGCCGCCGGCGACCAGCGTGGCGGTGCCGGGCAGCCAGTGCAGCCACACGACGAAGACGCTGACAAGGAACACGCCGAGCGCGAACTCCGGAATCGACGCCACGACCGTGCTGAGCATGAGGATGGCGCGGTCGAGCCGCGAGCCCTCACGCATCCCCGCCGCCACGCCGAGCAGCATCGACAGCGGAACGATGCACGCGAACGCGATGGCCGCGAGCAGCGCGGTATTCACCAGATGCTTGCCGAGAACGTCCTTGACGGGAACCTTGTAGCGCGCGGAATAGCCGAGGTCGCCCGACGCAGCCGCGCGCAGATAGTCGACGTAACGCACCAGAAGCGGACGATCGAGTCCCATCTGCTTGGTCAGCAGATCCACCTGCTCCTGGGTCGCGTACGCGCCGAGGATCTTGCGGGCGACGGCGCCGGGAGAAAACTCGTTCAGCGTGAAGACGAGAAACGAGACGACGAGAAGCGTCAGCAGCAGGAACGCGAGGTGCTTGACGAAGAAACGCGCCATCGCGCGCTCCGCCGCTCAGCCGGACGCGGGCGAGGCCGAGCGGTAGTTGCGGCGACCGTACTCGAGGTTGTCCTGACGCAGACGCTTGTCGGTGCCGAAGAGGATGTGCTTGGACATGTCCGGAGAATACCGACTCGCGGGCGGCTTCCGACCCAGCGCCTCGGCCAAGCTTCGAATGTGGTGCGGTCCGGCGCCGCAGCAGACGCCGAGGTAACGCACGCCGAGGTCGAACGCCGCGCGGCCGAACTCGCCGATCTCATAGCGGCTGCACAGCAACGGATCGAGCGCGGTCGGAAACGGCCGACCATCGGGGCTCCGGCCGGTCGGATCGCTGAGACTCTGAAACGTGGGCTCCGCCGCCGTCGTGCGGTACGGCACCGGCAACGCCGCGACGGGACAGCTGACCGCCGCGCGCACCTCGCGCAGCAGCGGCAGCATCGTGGCGGGACCGCGCGCGCAATTGAGCCCGACCACGTCGGCGCCGGCGTCTTGCAGCCGCTTGCACGCCTCGGTGACCGTCCATCCGTCGCGCATCCGCCCCTCGCGCGGAACGGCCAGCGTGATCACGGCCGGCTTGCCGGAGCGCTTGATCGCTTCGAGCGCCAGCCGCGCCTCGCCTCCCCACCCGTACGTCTCGCCGACGATGAAATCCACGCCGGCGTCGACCGCCCAGCCGACCTGCTCGTCGAAGATGGCCCTGGCCTGCTTGTGCGTTGCGGGCTCGTCGGCGCCGTAGATGCTCGTGTTGCAGATGTCGCCCGCGAGCAGCGTGCCCGTGCTCCGCGCGACCTTGCGCGCGATGGCCAACGCCGCGCGGTTGATCTTGGCCAGATCCTTCTCGCGTCCGACCATCTTCAGCTTCGCGCGGTGGGCGTAGTACGTGAACGCCTCCACCACGTCGGAGCCCGCGTGGACGAAGTCGCGGTGCAGGCCCTCCACGAGGGCGGGTTGCTCGAGCACGATCTCCGGGACGAATGCCCCGGCCTGGAGATATCCGCGCCGCTCGAACTCGAAGAGGTAGCCCTCGGCGCAGATGACGGGGCCGGCGGCAAGCCGCTCCAGCAAGCCCAGCGGCTTCTTAGCCGCCGATCGAGACGGGGTGTACGTTCGCTTGGTCTTCGGCATGACGGCACCATATACCACAAACGCCGACGACGACGGCCTGCGTTATCCTCTCGCCCATGTCTTTGCGACCCACCGTCGACCGGCCCGCCGTCCCGACCCTCGATGCCATCGACTTCGCCGCGCTGCGTGCCGGCCGCCTGGCACGGCTGCAGACGATGCTCGCCCGTCACGACTTCCCGGTCGCGCTTTTGTACGGCACGCCCAACATCCGCTATGCGACCGGCGTGGACGTGATGTCGGTGTGGACGGCCGGAACGTTCGCTCGCTACTGCCTGGTGCCGGCCGAGGGCACGCCGATGCTGTTCGAATACTCGGGCTCGATGCACGTCTCACGCAAGCTCGTGCGCGACGTGCGTCCCGCGTACACGTGGCGCTTCGGCGGCGTGGCCGCACACGACAAGGCCCGCGAATGGGCGCGCTCGATTCGCGACGCGCTCCGCGAGCTGGGACTCGAGCGCGAGCGGCTGGCGGTGGACAAGCTCGACACCGTCGGCTTCCTGGCGCTGCAGGCGGAAGGCATCGCGATCGTCGACGTCGGACCCGCGATCGTCGACGCGCGCGAGGTGAAAACTCCCGAAGAGGTCCAGCTCTTCGCGCTCAATGGCGTCATCGGTGACGCCATGCTCGAGGAATTCGAGGCCGCGATCCGTCCTGGGATCCGCGAGTGGGAGCTGCTCGCGGTGCTGAGCGATGCGCTCCTTCGCCGGCGCGGCGAGGGGCTGTTCACGCGGCTCGTGGCGTCCGGAACGAACACGAATCCGTGGCTCACCGAGGCGCAGGACAAGGCGATCATGTCGGGTGATCTGGTCGGCGTCGACACCGACGCCAACGGCGTCGAGGGGTACGTCATCGACATCTCGCGCACGTTTCTCTGCGGCGACGTCGCGACTCCGGACCAGCGCGAGGCCTATCGCGTCGCCTACGATTGTGTGCAGGGCATGCTCGACCTCGTCCGTCCCGGTGTGACGTTCGAGGAGTTCGCGCGCCGGGCGCCGCGGCTGCCGGACGCGTATGCGGCGCAGCGCTATCCGACGATGGTGCACCAGGCGGGGCTCGAGGACGAAGGTCCCGGCATTCCGTACCCCGACGACACGCGCGGCCCGCGCCGCATCATGCCGAAGCGAGAGCTGAAGGAGAACATGGTGCTGTGTCTCGAGTGCTATGCGGGCAAGCCGGGCGCGCCGTTCGGTGTCAAGCTCGAAGACCAGGTGCTGGTCACGAACGACGGCGCGCGATTGATCTGCGCGTATCCCTACGAACCGAAGCTGCTCAGAATGTAGCCAGCGGGTGCCATGGCGTCCGGTTCATGTTCTTCCAGCGATGCGCGCTTCCGCCGCACAACCCGCGAAATTTCCGCGACTTGCAGATTCGGCACGCGTTGGTCTGAGGATTGCCAGCAGGTCTGTCCGATGATCGTCGAATCCGACTACCGCGGCTTTCGAATCGAAGCGGTCGCGATCGAGGCCGAGGGCGCCTGGGACGCCGAGGTGCGGATCCGCCGCGCCCCGTTCGAGACGAAAGCGCGTGTCGCTCGGCTGATCTGCCGCAAGCCGAGCGCAAAAGTCGCCGAGCAGCGCGCGCTGATTCGCGCCCGGCAGTCGGTCGACGCCCTGATCGCGGGCGGAACACTCGCGTAAGCATCCTCGTCCATTCGGCTCGCAGCGGCCGGCGTAGACTGCGACCACGCCACGGCCATGAGCGCCCTGCTCCGCTTCGTCGTGCTCTACGCCTCCATGTATGCCGCCTACGGTGTGTCCTCGCCCTTCATGCCGGCGTTTTTCGAGCATCGAGGGCTCGCGGCCGGACAGATCGGGACGCTCTTCGCCGCCGGGACGGCGATTCGTCTCGTCTCCGGGCCGCTGGTCGGGCGCCTCGCCGATGCGACGCAGGCGCTTCGCACCATCCTGGCGCTGTGTGAGCTGCTCGCCGCCGTCGTTGCAGTGAGCCTGCTGACCCCGTCCAGCTTCACGTGGCTGCTGCTGATCAGCCTGCTCTATGCGGCGGCGCTGGCGCCCACGACAGCGCTCGCCGACGCGCTGGCGCTCGGCGCCGCGCAGCCGCGCGACGGTCGCCCGAGATTCGAGTACGGCTGGGTGCGCGGAACCGGCTCGGCCGTCTTCGTTCTCGGCACGCTCGTCAGCGGGCAAGTCGTCGCCGCGTCGGGCCTGTCATCGGTCGTCATGCTTCAGGCAGCGCTGCTCGTCGCGGCGGCCGGCGCCGTAACACTCATACCGACGCCCGAGCGCAAGCACCCGGTCACCGCCATACAACGCGAGACGCCGCTCGGCGTCGCGACGCTGCTGCGGATGCCGGAGTTCCGGCGCATGATGCTCGTCTCGGCGCTCGTGCTGGGCAGCCACGCGATGAACGACACGTTCGCCGTCATTCGCTGGAGCGCGGCCGGCATTACACCGCCCACGGCCAGCGTGCTCTGGTCCGAGTCGGTTGCGGCCGAGGTGCTCGTGTTCTTCCTCGTCGGTCCGCCGCTGCTGAAGCGCATGGGGCCGGCTGGCGTCATCGCTGTCGCGGCGTCAGCCGGCGTCGTGCGCTGGGCCGTCATGGCGTCGTCGACCAGCGTGACGGCACTGGCACTGGTGCAGCCGCTGCACGGGCTCACGTTTGCGGCGCTGCATCTGGCGTGTATGCGGCTCATTGCCGTGAATGTCCCGCAGCAGCTGGCAGCGACGGCGCAGGCGATGTATGCGCTGGGCGCCGGCATCACCACCGCGCTGCTGACGCTGGCGTCCGGCTGGCTCTACGCAAACGTCGGTGCCCGAGCATTCCTCGCGATGGCGCTGCTCTGTGCCGCGGCCGCCCCGCTGACGTGGGGACTACGGGCCGATCACTCCCGATGAGCGCGTCCACTATACTGGCGCCGCGATGATGGCGGCCCGTCTCGGTCTCCTGTGCCTGCCACGCTCGGTGGCCGCCGCGGTCGCCGATGCACGCCTGGCCGAAGACGTCGGATTTTCGCTGGTGGGCGTCGCCGACAGCCAATCGGTCTTCCGCGAGATGTACGTGACGATGGCGCTCTGCGCGCAGGCGACGCGACGGGTGCGCATCGGACCGAGCGTGACGAACCCGATCACTCGCCACCCGGCGGTCGCCGCCTCGGGCATCGCGACACTCGACGAGATCGCGCCGGGCCGCGCGTTCTTCGGCCTCGGCTCCGGCGACAGCGCCATCTTGAATCTGGCCGAGCGGCCGTCGACGCTTGCCGACCTGCGCGCGTATGTCGAAGCGGTCCGCGCGCTGCACACGCGCGGGGAGACGACATGGCGCGGCCGCCTGGCGCGGCTGACGTGGGCGAAGCGCGCGATCCCGATCTACCTGTCCGCCGAGGGGCCGCGCACGCTCGAGCTCGCGGGCGAGATCGCGGACGGGGTCATCGTCAACGTCGGTCTCGAGCCGGCGCTCGTCAAAGACGCGGTGGCGCGCGTGCACGCGGGCGCGCGGCGCGCCGGCCGCGATCCCGCCTCGGTCGACCTGTGGACGATGGTGCGCGCGAACGTCACCGACGACGTCGCGGCCGGCGTCGACGAGATTCGCATGGAGCTGGCGTCGAACGCGCATCACGTCTTTCGCTTCACGCTGGAGGGCAAGCAGGTGCCGCCCGCGTTGGCCGACGCAATCTTAAAGGTGCAAAAAGGCTATCAGCCCGCCGCGCACGAGGCGTTGGGCGCCAGCCCGAATGCCGCGCTGCTGGACGGCGAGCCGGCGCTGCGCGCCTATCTCGCGCAGCGCTTCGCGGCGGTGGGCCCGGCCTCCGTGGTGGCCGACAAGCTCCGCGCGGTCGTCGACGCCGGAATCAGCGGCCTGCTCGTGACCGGGTTCGTGCATGAACGGCAGGCGCTGATTCGCGCGCTCGGCGAGCGTGTGCTGAGCCGGCTCGCGTAGCTCGACTCGTTGACCACAGCGTCCGCGCGCGCATCGCTTCGAGGGGACCTCGCGGGCGGCATCGCCGGCGGCGTCCTGACGGTTCCGGCCAGCATCGGCTACGGCATGCTCGCGTTCAGCGCGCTCGGCGACACGTACGTCGGGCCCGCGGTTCTGGCGGGCCTCTACAGCGCGGTCGTCGTCTCCGTCGTGGTCCTCGCTCTCGGCCAGTGGATGCCGGTCAACTTTGCGCCACGCAGCATCATCACCGTGCTGTTCGCGGCGATGGTCGCGGACACGATCGTCCCGGCCGTCCGGCAAGATCCGGCCAACGTCGACCGAACGCTGGCGCTCGTGATCCTCATCGTGGTGAGCGGCGGCGTATTCCAGGCGCTCTTCGGCGTACTGCGCCTCGGCGACGTGATCCGCTACATCCCCTCCCCCGTGATGTCGGGCTTCCAGAACGCGGTGGCCCTGCTGCTGCTCGTGGCGCAGGTAAACGCGCTGCTCGGGTTCCCCCGGCCCGTGCCGCTGTTGCGCATCCCGTGGCACGCCACGCAGATCCAGCCGCTGACCCTTGCCGTCGGCGTCGTGACGATCGTCGTCATCTGGTGTGGGCCGCGGCTCACCCGCCGCGTTCCGGCGCCAATCGCGGGCCTCGTGGCAGGGAGCGCGCTCCACTATGGGCTGGCGCTGCTGGGATTGGGGACGCACCTGGGCCCGACGCTCGGGAGGATCCCGGCTGTCACGCCATCCTTCACTCCGTTCGCGATGCTGCCGTCGCTCACCGGCGACGCATATCTCCGAGCGCACTGGCCGTCGTTCCTCGCAGCCGCCGGCAGCCTCGCACTGGTGGCGTCACTCGACACGCTCCTTTGCGCCAAGACCACGGAGGGCGTGACGGGCCACCGCACGCCGCCGAGCCCGCAGCTGCTGCGGGTGGGCGCCGGCAACGTCGTGGCCGGCCTCATCGGCGCCATTCCGAGCGGCATCAACCTCAGCTCGACGTTCGCGCTCCACCGTGCCGGTGGCCGTACCGGGCTGGCACCGCTGGTCTGCGCGCTGTTCGTGCTAGCTGCCACCGTCGGCCTCGGGCCCGTCATTGCGCTCATCCCGCGCGCCGTGATCGCGGGCGTGCTGGTCGTCGTGGCGCTGCAGCTCGCCGATCACACCACGCTGCAACGCCTCGTTCGGCTCTTCCGCGAGCGCGACCAGCACTGGCGCGTGCCGGCGCTCGACCTGTTCGTGGCGGCGCTGGTCGCTGTGGTGACGATCGCCCTCGATCTCGTGTGGGCGGTGTCGACCGGCGTGGCCGCGGCGATCTTGCTGTTCCTCTACCGGATGAGCCGGTCCATCGTCCGCCGCACCTATCGCGGGAATGCGGTCCACTCCAAGCGCATGCTCGACCGGACGCTGACGGAGTTCCTCGCGCAGGCGGGGCGCCGCATCGTGGTGTTCGAGCTGGAGGGGCCGATCTTCTTCGGCACCGCCGAAAAGCTCGCCCGACAGATCGAGGCCGAGGTGAGCACGGAGGCGACCTTCGTCATTCTCGACCTGCGTCGCGTCAACGAGCTCGACAGCACCGGCGCCGCGGTCCTCATGCAAACGGCGAGGCGGTTGCGCAGCGGTGGCCGCCATCTGCTGCTGAGTCATCTGGAGGACAACGCGGCCGCGGTCAGCGCCGCACGCCACGCCGGGTGGATCCCGACGCGCGACACGGTGTTCACCGATACCGACGCCGCGCTCGAGTGGGCGGAGGACGTGCTGATCGCCGGCCACGACGCCGTCGACGCGTCGTCGGCCGAGCTGGCCCTGCGTGACATCCCCGTGCTGACAGGGCTCGACGACGAAGAGCTGGCGCTCATCGCGGCCCGGCTGCGACGCGTTCACTACAAGCCGGGCGAGATCGTCATTCGCCAGGGCGGGAACGATCGCAACGTCTACATTGTAGCCAGCGGCATCACGACGGTGCGTGTGAACGCCGCGGGCACGGAGCGGCAGGTCCGACTCGCCAGCTACGCGCGCGGGACGATGTTCGGTGAGATGGCCCTGCTCGACCACCAACCGCGGTCGGCCACCGTCACCGCCGAAAACGACGTCGTCTGCTGGGTGCTGTCAGAGGACGCGTTTCAAGCGCTCATCGCCGAGCATCCGGTGATCGCGGTGCGCCTGCTTTCGAACATCGCCCGCGAGCTGAGCGCACGGCTGCGCCACGCCACGCGGATGATCGCGGAGCTCGAGCGATGACCAGGCGGGCCGCAGATTACAGCGGCTCGAACGGATAGAGCGGGCGGCGGCGCCGGCGGTAGTCGAAGAGCGAAAGATCCGAGCTCGTGACGCCCTCGCCGTCGCACAGCACGATGTGGCGCGCGATCGGCTCGAAGCCCGCGCGGAAGTGCTGCCGCGACTTGATCAGCACGTAGTGCTTGCGGCGCGGGTCGATGCCGGCGTGCGTGAACACGCCGAGATCGGACGGCTCTGCCCGCCGCTCCGAAACCACGATCTGCATCGAGCCGGTGTCCAACACCGCGGTCCGGCCCATGCGCACGCGCATGCCCGTCGCCATCGGCCCCGTCACCGTGAACTCGCCATCCGTGATGCGGGTCACCTTCGCCGTGACCGTGAGCGGGGTGCCCTTGAGGTCCAGCTGCGGCATGTCGATGCGGCCACCCAGATCCATCGTGACGCTCGCGACCGTGCCGGCCGACACGATGCGCGCCACGGCAGCGGGATCGCAGATCGGGCCGACGAGAACGTCCTGGAGCCCCTGGCGCATCACTTCGGCGACCACGCTCATCACGTCCTGCGTCCCGCCGGACGCGGTGTTGTCGCCGTGATCGACCAGGATGACGGGGCCCTCGGTCAACGAACGCGCGCGGGCGATCTGCGAGGCGAGCGGCTCGCCCTTGTAGAGGAACTCCGCGCGCCGCTGCCACGCGAGGTCGAGCATGCGATCGAGCAGCGCCCGGCCGCGCGCGGCGTCACCATCGCACACGACGACCGCCGAGCACGACAGATGCGGGATGTCGGACTGCGGAAAGCCCCCGAGCACCGACGCGTTGAGAACGACACCGCGCGCTTCGGCGTCGATCGCCATGTCCATCACGTCCTTCATCGGCTGACGTGAGGGCGTGTGCTCGAGCGTGCTGGTGAGCATCGGGCGGATGCCCCAGACCATCACCGGCCGCACCTCGCCGTCGAGCGCGCGGACGAGCGTCGTCGCCGCGCGCTGGGCCGTCTCCGCCATGTCGATGTGCGGGTACGTCCGGTAACCGGTGATGACGGTGGCGTTCTCGACCATCGCCGACGTCAGCTGCGTGTGGAAGTCGAGGCCGACGGCGATCGGCAGCCGCGGCGCGACCGCGCGGATTCTGCGCAACAGCTCGCCTTCGCCGTCGTCCGCGTGCTCGGCCACCATCGCGCCGTGCAGCGCGAGGAAGGCGACGTCGCAGCCGCC
>DAIRVP010000007.1:52320-57764 GCA_036802765.1 Candidatus Rokuibacteriota bacterium | reverse complement strand
TGGCCAAGCAGGCCGAGGCCGAGCGCGAGCGCCGCGCCAAGGTCATCAACGCCGAGGGTGAGTTCCAGGCCGCGGCGAAGCTCGGCGAGGCGGCGGAGGTGCTCACGCGCTTCCCGGTTGCCGTGCAGCTCCGCTATCTGCAGACGATGCGCGAGATCGCCTCGGAGCGGAACACGACGACGTTCTTTCCGCTGCCCATGGACCTGCTCGGACTGTTTCAGACGATGCGCGGCAAGGACGGCGGCGAGACGAAGTGATCCTCGAGGTTGGAGGGCCCGTCGAACGCGTGTAAGATACGAGGGCTTTTGACGTGGGGGGTTAGCTCAGTTGGGAGAGCGCGGCGTTCGCAACGCCGAGGTCGAGGGTTCGAATCCCTTACCCTCCACCAGTTTTGACGGGGCTCAGGCACCTCCTGAGCCCCGGTGAGTTTTCGACGTGCGACGTATCCTGATCGTCGACGATGAGCGTCGGATTCTGCAGCTTCTCAGTGACTGCTTCAAGCACGACTACACCGTCGAAACGGCGATGAACGCTGGCGAGGCGCTCGACGCCCTCCAGCGCCACCGCCCGGATATCGTGCTGCTCGACATCATGCTCCCTGGCGTCAGTGGCCTTCATGTGTTGAAAGAGATCAAGCGCATCGATTCCACGATCGCGGTCATCATGGTGACGGGAACGGACCACGCGGGGCTGACTGCCGAGGCATTCGAAAGCGGTGCGGCCAACGTTGTGCGCAAGCCGTTCGACCTGCAGTATCTGGATCGTCTGGTCACGGAAATCGTCCCGAAGGAGTCCTGAGGGCCAAGCCCGGCCTGAGGCCGTCGACCGTCGGATTTGGTTACAGACACGGCAGAGACGCCAGGGCGCTGTATCGAAAAACCGCGTCGGATGGGCCTTGGCACCTCGCTTGCCTGATCGGCGCGCGGAGGGGCTTACCTATGATGCCGACGCGATTGGTTGCAGCGTGTGTGGCTCTGCTGCTGTGTGGCATTCCGCTGATTGCCCGAGCCGGGTCCGGTGATCCACGTCTCGTGAACGGCGTGCTGGAGTGGCCTGCCGTCGTCACGAACGAACAGTTCGTGATCGTGCGCGGCGACGACGGTGTCCTGTATTACGTCGGCATCGCAGCGGCGCGTCGCGAGGCCGGCCTCACAGCCGGCAGTCGCATCGCTGTGCTCGGCCTCGAAGGGCGCAGCCCTCACGAGGTGACTGCCATAGGTGTCGGAACTGGATCCACTTCGGAGGCGGCGCTCGTGCAACTGCAGAGCGTGCGGGCACCCGCGTCCGTCGCGCCGGTCAATGCCGCGCCGCCCGCTACGACAGTTGCACCGGCCACTCCCGCCCCGCCGGCTACCGGAGTGGCGCCCGCCAACGCGAATGCGACGTCCGCCGCGCAGAAGGCGACAGCGCCAAGCGCGCCGGCCGTACGCCAACCCGACGCTCCATCGCCGAAGTCACCGATGATCGACACACGCCCGTCGGCCAGCGCCGCCGCGCCAGCTGTCGTTCCGGCGTCGACGCTCTCGCCCGCGACGGCGCCGTCACCGAGCTCGACTGCCCCGATGCTGGTCCCGACCGACGAGCACCGTTGGGTGGAGATCACGGGTGAGGTCGAAAGCTTGACTGGCCGCACGCTCGTGCTGAAGGTCGACGGCGGTCGCGTGAGCGTGGATCTGTCGAGCCTCAGGGCCAATCTCGAGCGGGTCGTCACGCCGGGCTCGATGGTCAAGGTCTACGGCGTTCCCGTCGAGCTTCGATTCAAGGCGATGGGCTTCATCGATCCGGATGCGCGTGCCCGCGCGCCACGACCGAACTGAGGCCGGCCATGTCACCGATCACGCTTCGATTCGGAATGAAAATCGGGCTGGCGTTCTGGCTGCTGCTGGCGCCTGGCGAGAACTGGACGTGGGTCATCGTCGGCGGCCATGACGGTTTGCCCGCCTGCGAGCAGGACCGGAACGAGCGGCTGGATGGGGATTACCTCGTGTGCGCGGCGACACCGCTGTCGACCGCTATGCAGCCGGCGACCGCGTATCAACCGGTCGGTCCCGGGCCAGGCGAGCGAGGTCCGAGTCCCGGTCTCACGTCGCGGTAGGAACGTCGGCCTCGCCTCCGACCGGGAGTTAGACGCACTCCGTCCGAATTCGCAGCTGCCTGGTGGCGTCAGGTCGCTGTCTGATGCATCATCCTGCCTGATGATGCGCGACTAGGCGGGAGGACGATATGAAGGTCGAGGAGAAGCTCGCGAAACTCGGGCTCGAGCTACCGGATCTCGAGGACCTGTATCGCACCAATGCGTCCGGCGCGCATTACATCTCGCATTTCCCTACGCAGAATCTGCTCTACCTCTCGGGCACGACCCCGCGCAGGAATGGGCTGGCGTACTTGCCGGGTGTCGTCGGCAAGGACCTCACGCTCGAGCAGGGACGCGAGGCGGCGCGCTACGCAGCCATCACCACGCTTTCAGCCGTGAAATACGCGCTCGGTGATCTCGATCGCGTGCAGCAGATCATCCACATGCTCGGCTTCGTGAACTCCGCGCCGGGCTTCAACGATCAACCCCGTGTCATCAACGGCGCAGCGGATCTCTTCGTCGAACTGTTCGGCGATCGCGGCCGCCCCACCCGCGCGGCGATCGGATGTCAGGGACTCGGCGGTGGCGCCTCAGTGGAAATCATCGTCACTCTGCTGTTCACCGGCAGCGACGTGCGCCCGCCGCTCGCGCGCGACCACTTCGTGAAATAACGGCGTGCGCGGCACGCTCTGCATCGTGGCGGCGGTGCTTCTGCTCGCGGGATGTCGGCCGGCGCCGCGCGGGGTGACGCTGGTTGCAAGCGTCCCGTGCCTGCCTCCGGGCGTTTCGGCGAATTTCTTCGGCTGGCCGGTTGTGGCCTTTCAGGCCATCGTGCTCCATCAGGAGGAGGGCGACGACGTCGAGGGGCGCGTCGTGCGGTATCAGCTCGGCCGCGACGCCGTCACGGTCGTGTGGGTCGGCGCCGACCTCATCGCCGTCGATCCGAGTCCCAACACGGCCGAACCTGATTGGGTGGATGGCTCGCTCGTCATCGACGACGAGCTCACGCTGCGCGCGCGCGCCGAAGCGCCGTGCCAGTGGAGGCGCCACAAGTCACCGGCGTGAGACGGCCGAGCGCTGACGGTCAGGGTTTCTTCGCGGGACGCGCGGGGCAGGATTTGTGATACCAGGTGACGCCCAACTTCACGTGGTTGCCGTTCTTGCGGATGCGCTGCTTGCATTTCGGACACGTACCCATCCGACCACTCCTTCCGTTCGGTCGATTCGCTGAACGCCGTATTATAGCAGCACCTTTGCGAAGGAGACCCCGTGACCGACTGCGTATTCTGCCGCATCGTCGCGCGTGAGACCGCCGCCGACATCGAATACGAGGACGACCACGTTTTGGCGTTCAAGGATATCTATCCGAAGGCGCCCGTTCACGTCCTGATCGTGCCCAAACGCCACATCGCGTCGATCGCAGCGCTCCTTGACGCCGACGCCGACATCATCGGCCGCTGCTTTGTCGCCGCGCGACGGCTGGGAGAGATGAAAGGCTTCGCCGAGAAGGGCTACCGCATCAGCGTGAACACGGGACCCGAGGGCGGTCAGATCGTGTACCATGTTCACTTCCACTTTACGGCGGGACGAGCGCGCGGTCACAGCGCCTGATCGCAGCGCCGCCGGTCAGGCTTTGGCTTCGAGCGGAAATCCCGCGCTCGCCCACGATCCGAGCCCACCTTTCAGAATACGGACGTCCCGAAAGCCGAGCTGTCTCAAGCGACGCGCCACACGGGCGCTGGTCATTTCGTCGGGTCACGTGCAATACGCGACGACGATGCGTGTCGGATCAGCCGGCACGCGAGCAGCATCCGCGAGCGATTCGAGCGGCACGTGGACGGAGCGCGGGATCCTGACAGGACTGTGCGCATAAGTGTCGGAGGCGCGCACGTCGAGAACCGTCGGGGGCTCCGGCCCCTCGAGGAGTCGCATCATCTCCGCCGGAGGGATGCGGAAGCGGTTTCGCCGGCGCCGACGGAGCAGCAGCGTCATCCAACCCGCTGCACTGACCACGAGCATGCCGATCGCGATCGGCGTCCACGGCAGCAACGGCTCGCGCCTGACGCGCTCATCGGTTGCGAGCGTCATGCGGCGAACATCCGGCAGGTCGGGTACCAGCCGATTCGCTTCCGCCAATTGGGCGCGTGCACGCCGCGCATTGCCGGAAAAATAGTCTCGCAACCCGGCGTACCATGCGGCGTTGAAGCGGCTACGCTCGCCCCGTGGCGCCGGTGTGTCTTCGAGAAACTTCACGACGGCCGCCGACGGGATGACGAAGTTGAAGCCCTGAACGACGTCGTCCCGGGACTCCGACGACATCGTGACGAACGTCAGCACGCCGATGACCTCGCCCGCGTCGTTGACCGCAGGCCCGCCGCTGTTGCCTCCGGCGGCAGCGGCGTCCGTCTGGATCACCGGTCGATTGGCGCGATCCTGCTTGAACCCGGAAATCGCGCCACTGGTGACGGATGCTTCCATCTTCGCGGATGCGTTCAGTAGCTCGTGACTCAGTACGGCGTCGGGAAAGCCGATGACGTGGATGCGATCGCCGATCCGCGCCTGTCCGGAGTCGGCGAGCGGCAGGATGGGCATATCTGAGGCGTCGAGCTTGAGTAGCGCCAGGTCCTGTCCCGACATCGCTTCGCCGGAAACGGGCGGGCTGTACTTGATGACGCGCGCAGCGAGACGGGCTCCGTTCGCGAGGACCACATAGATCGACGGCTTGAGCTTGGCCCGGCCGGTTCCGGCCGCTGCGCCGCACGTCTGCTCGATTGCTTTCTGCACTTGTGCGCGTGCGAGCGACTCGCGTGGGCGCTGCGCCGGCAAGACCAGATGCCCATTCGTGATCAGCCAACCCGACGGCGCGACGAACCAACCCGTACCCGTCTCCCTATAGGGTGGCGGCGTCACCACCGTTTCCGCGCCGGCGCCGCAGCGGACGGCCACCTCACCACCTACCTCGGAGATGACGAGCGCGACGGCTGGCTTTGCGCGTAATAGCGCCTCTTGAAGTGAGACCGCGGGCTGAGCCGAGGCGGGCGTGGGAGCGAGCAGCACGAAGAGCGCGCCGATCAAACTGCGCACAACCGCAATTGTAGCGCGGAAAACAAAAGGCTCCAGGAGGTTGCCCTCCTGGAGCCTCGACGACTTGAGCTAACGAACCGAGCTACTTCATCGCGGCGATGGCCGCTTCCGCCTTGGCCTTCGCCGTCGCCATATCACCCTTCGCGCACGCCGCCTCGGCCTCCTTCACGAGACCGAAGGCCTTGCTGCTACCAGCCTTCGCACCGGCCAGCGAGCGCGGAGCCTGCACGTCCTGACCACGCGGCGCCTGAACATCCTGACCGCGAGGGGCCTGAACATCCTGACC
>DAIRVP010000007.1:26360-52220 GCA_036802765.1 Candidatus Rokuibacteriota bacterium | reverse complement strand
CCTGACCACGCGGCGCCTGAACATCCTGACCGCGAGGGGCCTGAACATCCTGACCGCGAGGGGCCTGGATGTCGTTGCCACGTGGAGCCTGAACATCCTGACCACGCGGCGCCTGCACATCACGCGCGCCGGCGAGCGAGCGCGGCGCCTGGACGGTATCCGCCTTCGCCGTCCGCGTGTTGAGCATCTCCTTCGCCTTTGCGACTTCAGCGGGGCACTGGGTCTGAGCTTCGACGGTCGCCGTGGCGAACGTGGCGATCGCGAATGCGCTCATCAAGCCTGCGAGCACTCTCTTCATTGCGTCCCTTCCCGTTTGGTTAGGGTTGGTGAGGGTTGACTGGCGCGACCCCCATTGGCCGCCGCCCGATCTGGTCACCTCATTCCTCCTGCTTGAGATCCTCGGACCGCATTTGCGGTTCCAGAAACGATCGGTGAACGAAGAAGCAAGGACATTGCCAGGGCTCGCAACATCAGAATCCGCCAGCAACTTCGCAGCTTTGTCATTCATAGACGTCTCTGCCGAGGGCGATGTGCCGTTCGGCTCGAAATTCTTCGAGCGGCAAATTGCCCGTCGGTCTGTGAAGGGTCGGACCGATGAAGCAAAGGCCAAAGACGCCTGCCGTGATAGGCTCTTAGGGCTTATGGTTCGGGTGGTACCCATCGGTCTCGTGCTGCTCGTCCTCGCGCTGAGTTGGGGGTGTAGCGGCGTTCGAGCCTCTTCGCGCCCTGCCGCCGCCACGCCGAGCCCGACCCGTCACGTTCTCGCCAACGGCATCCCCGTGATCATTCAGGAACATCGCGGCAGTGACGTCGTCGCACTGCAGTTGTGGGTGCGCGCGGGCGCGCGCGACGAGACCTCCGCCGAGCTCGGGCTCGCGCACTATCTCGAGCACATGCTGTTTCGCGGCACGACGTCGCATCCCGGCGGCTTCATGGAGCGCGACGTCGAGGGAGTCGGTGGCCGCATGAACGCGGGGACGTCGTGGGACTACACCTATTACTACGTCACGCTTCCGGCTCGCCGCGTTGTGCCCGGGCTCGAGATGCTCGCCGACGTCGCGGTGAATGCCACGCTCGATGCGGAGGTACTGGAAAAGGAGAAGGATGTCGTCCTCGAAGAAATGCGCCTCAGCGACGACAACCCGCGGCGTCGGCTCGCGCGTCAGCTGTACACGCAGCTCTTCGATGGGCATCCCTACGGGCGCCAGATCATCGGCACGCCAGAGCTCGTGCGCGCACTCACGCGCGACACCCTGACGAGCTTTTATCTCCGTCACTACGTCCCCGAAACATTCGCGGTCGTCGTCGTGGGTGCTGTGGACCCCCGAGAGGTCTTGGCTACCGCGGCGTCGACGTTTGGCCGACTCCCGCGCCGAGGCGTGACGCGCCTGCCTGCTGCCCCGCCGCCACCATTCCGGCCGCAGCACCAGGACATCGCGCATCCGGGGGGCCATGCTCATCTCGGGTTGGCGTGGCCCGCGACGCGACTCGATCACGCCGATACACCCGCGCTCGATTTGCTCGCCTCAATCCTCGGACGCAGCCGCTCGTCGCGCCTCGTCCAGTCGCTGCGTGAGCGCGATGGCCTGGTTGTTTCCGTGAGCGCGTCGCTCACGGCACTCGAGGGAGCGGGAGGACTCATGGTCGTCGCGCAGCTCCCGCCAGGCAATCTCGAGCGAGCTGAGGCGCAGATCCTCGCTGAGATCCGTCGCGTGCGTGATGCAGGAGTGACCGACGCGGAGCTGCGACGCGCCATCACCGCGGCGGAAGCGGAGCACGAGTTCGAGACGGAGACCGCTGAAGGCCGGGCCGTGGCGCTGGGACGCGCCGAGACGGTTTGGACGCTCGAGGATGAGCTTGCCTACGTGAACCGCATCCGGTCGGTGACTGCAACCCAGGTACGCGCCGTCGCACGGCGATATCTCGACCCCGAACGATATGCGCGACTGGCGCTGGTTCCACCGAAGGCCGCGCAATGAGACGGAGCCCATTGATCGTCGTTATCTGCGGCATTCTGTGCGCCGCATTTGGAAACACCGGCGCCGCGCCGGCGCCGGCGGTCGTCCGAGAAGTTTTGCCCAATGGGTTGGTCGTGCTCGTCCGCGAGGATCCCTCCGTAGGAGTCGTCGCAGCATCGCTGCTCACACGTAGTGGATCGGCGTTCGAGACCGCGGATACCGCTGGAGTGACGAACTTCCTGCAAAAAATGATGCTGCGAGGAACGAAGCACCATTCGGCGCTGGCATTGGCCGAAGCCGCGGAGGGCCTGGGCGGTACGCTCGAGGCCTCCGGTGACGTCGACTACGCGGAGCTTCGCGGCACCGCGCTCGCGCAGCACTGGGAAACGCTGCTTGTGCTCCTCGCGGAGGTGGCGATCGAGCCGACGCTGCCGACAGACGAGATCGAGCGTGAACGAACACTGATTCTCGGTCAGCTACAGATGCGCGCCGATCAGCCTTTTCCCCGCGCCTTCGACGCGGTTGTCGCCGACCTGTATGGCGACCATCCCTACGCCTGGCCCGCGCTCGGACGACGGGAGAGCGTGTTGCGACTGCATCGCGACGCCTTGCTGGAGCGTTACACGGCTGCCTATCGCGCCGATCGCATGGTTCTCGCCATCGCCGGCAATGTCCCACGACAACGCGTGGTCGCCGCCGCCGAAAAACTGTTCAAGCGGCTGCCGCGTGCTTCGGCCACTGCTGTGCAACCGGCAACGGAGGCGGCGCCGCGCGGCGACCGCCGGGTTCTGGAGCGCGATGCACGCCAGGCGCAGGTGCTCGTCGGATTTCTGGCGCCGCCGGTGACTCACGCCGACTACGCGCCGATGCGCGTCCTAGCCGCGGTGGTCGGAGGTGGGACATCGAGCCGGATGTTCGTCGAGCTGCGGGACCGGCGCGGTCTTGCGTACTCCACCGGCGTGATGACGAGTAACCGCACCGGGCCTTCGATCTTCCTTCCTTATATTGGAACCGCCCCGGCGAATGCCGACGCGGCGGTGGCCGCTGTCCTGGCCGAGGTCGATCGCCTGCGCCAGGATCGCATCGAAGCGCGCGAGCTCGCCCGCGCGAAGGCTTGGCTCCTCGGTAACCTCGCGATGGACCGGCGGACGAGCGCTCGGCACGCGTGGTACCTCGCGTTCTACGAGCTCATCGGTACTGGCTGGGACTGGCCCGAGCGCTTTGCGCGCGCCGTCGATGCGGTGACGGTGGCCGACCTCACTCGCGTGGCCGATCGCTATCTGACACAGCCGACGGTGGTCGTGCTCCGACCGGCGGAGCCGGCGCGGTGATCCCGCTGCGCGATGATGTGGCGAGCCAATCGGTCCCCGTGGTGACGATCGGTTTGATCGTCGTCAACGTCCTCGTCTACCTCTACGAGGCTTCGCTCGGAGCCGGCGGCCGCGACGCCATCGGTCCGGGCGCGGCCGAGGCATTCGTCGTCGAGTTCGGCGCGACGCCGTGCCGGCTCAGCGGCGCCTGTGCCGTGGTCGATGATTTCCCCGGCCCGGTCGTCACGCTGTTCACATCGATGTTCATGCACTCGCTCAATCCTCTGCACGTCGTTGGCAACATGGTTTTCCTGTGGATCTTCGGCGACAACGTCGAGGACACGCTCGGGCATGGCCGGTTTCTCCTCTTCTATCTGCTGGCCGGTGTCGGCGCTGCGATCACACAGACGCTGAGCGCGCCGCGCTCGGCGGTGCCGATGATCGGCGCCAGCGGCGCCATCTCCGCAGTGCTCGGTGCGTATGTCCTGCTCTTTCCCTACGCAACGATCCTGACGCTCGTGGGTTTCGCGTTCTTCTGGCGGTTCGTTCACATCCCGGCCACGGCCATGATCGGCTTTTGGGTCGTCATGCAACTGCTTTTTGGCTATCTCACCGTGAGCGCCTCGACGCGGGGCGCGGAAAGTGGAGGCGTAGCGTGGTTCGCTCACATCGGCGGATTTCTGGCAGGCGCGGTCCTTCTGTTCCTCCTACGACCACGGACAAACGCGCGCTCGTAGGCCCGGACAAGCGCGCCGCCGTCCCGGAGAAGCGTGCGGTCGTCGCACCGGAGAAGCGCACCTCTATAATCGAAGGCGTGGCGACGCGCATGCGCCTGGATCGACTGCTGGTGGAGAAGGGGCTGCTCGACAGCCGCGAGAAGGCGCTTCGGGCGATCATGGCCGGCGACGTCCTCGTCGACGGTCAGCGCGCCGACAAGGCGGGCGCGCTGGTGTCGACGGAAGCCGAGATCGAGCTCAAAGGACGGTCGCCGTTCGTCAGCCGTGGCGGCGAAAAGCTCTCGCACGCCCTCGAGCACTTCGGCACCAACGTCAAAGGCCGCATCTGCGTCGACGTCGGCGCCTCCACCGGCGGTTTCACCGATTGCCTGCTCCAGCGTGGCGCGAGCATGGTGTACGCGGTCGATGTCGGGAGTGGGCAGCTCGACGACAAGCTGCGCAAGGACGCGCGGGTGGTGGTCATGGAGCACACCAACGCACGCACGCTCGATCCGCGACTCTTCGGCGACCAGCCGACGCTCGCCGTCGTGGACGTCGCGTTTATCTCGCTCGAGAAAGTGCTGCCCGCGATCTTCAACGTCCTGGCGCCGCGCAGCGAGGTCGTCGCACTCGTAAAGCCACAGTTCGAGGCCGGCCGTGAGCATGTCGGCAAAGGTGGCGTGGTACGGGACCCGGCCCAACACCGCGCGGTCGTACAGCGGCTGGCGCGATACGCCGTGCTTCGCGGGTGGCACGTTCTCGGAGTCACGGCATCGCCGCTCCGAGGGCCGAAAGGCAATCGCGAGTTCTTCCTGCACCTCTCGATGCACGGCAGGACGGCGGCCAACCTCGAAGGGATCATCGATCGTACGGTGCAGGCGCTGGCGTGACCCGCGTCGGCCTCGTTGCCAAGCCGGACGCGGCGGGCGCCGCCGACGCCCTCGCCCGGCTGATTGCCTGGCTCGGGTCACGCGGCCTGCCGGTGGTGTTGGAAAAAGAGACGGCCGGGCTGGTGCCGACGGCCGCGCTGCCGAGCGTGCGGAAGTCGGACCTCGCCGGGCAGGTAGATCTCTTAGTGGTACTCGGCGGCGACGGTACGCTGCTGTCGATGGCGCGCGCCGTCGGCGACCTCGGCGTGCCGATCCTGGGCGTGAATCTCGGCGATCTCGGCTTTCTCACCGCGACGACGCTCGACGAGATGCTGCCCGCGGTCGAGGCGGCGCTTGCGGGCGGTATGGCGATCGACGAGCGGATGTTGCTGTCGGCTCGGCACATTCGTGGCGGCACGACGGTCGGCGAGCACACCGCACTCAACGACGTCGTCATCACGAAATCGGCGATGAGTCGCATCATCAATCTTCACGTCGCTGTCGAGGGCGGACATGCGACGGCGTATCGAGCCGACGGCTTGATCGTTTCGACCCCGACCGGCTCCACCGCCTATTGCCTCTCGGCCGGTGGCCCGATCCTCTTTCCCACGATGGACGCGATCGTGCTCGTACCCATCGCGTCCCATACACTGACCAACCGACCCATCGTGCTGCCGGCGACCCAGCGCATCGAGGTCACACTCATGACCGACCAAGAGGTCATGCTGACCATCGACGGGCAGGTGGGCGTCCCGCTGCGCGAGCGAGACGTCGTGCAGATCAGCAAAGCCCCCGGCCGCGTGCGCCTCGTCCGGTTCCCCCGGACGGATTTCTTCTCCGTCCTGCGCACGAAGCTCAAGTGGGGCGAACGGTGAGATACATCTTGAGGATCGCGCTGCGCTGACCTAGCATCGTCGCTGGATGCTGCGCGAGCTGCGGATTCGCAACTTCGCGATCGTCGAGAACGTCACCGTCCCTTTCGTCCCCGGCTTCAACGTCCTCACCGGCGAGACCGGTGCTGGCAAGTCGATCCTGGTGGACGCCATCCTGCTCCTGCGTGGAGCGCGCGCCCAGACCGATCTGATTCGTGGCGATGCCGAGACCGCGTCGGTCGAGGCGGTGTTCGCGGCGTCCGGCGCGGCGGTGGCGGTGCTCGAGGAGGCCGGGCTGCGCGCCGAGGACGGTGAGATCGTGATCCGGCGTGAGCTTTCTCGCTCTGGGCGCCACCGTGCATTCGTCAACGATGCTGTTGTCACGATCGGGCTGCTGGAACGCCTTGGCGACCCGCTGGTGCAGGTTCACGGCCAGCACGAGCACCAGCGCCTGCTCGAGCCGGCGCGCCAGCTCGAGCTGCTGGATGGATTCGCCGGTGCCGAGACGTTGCGCGAGCATTTCGCCTCCGCGCTTGCGAAACTGCGTGAGGCCGAGGCCGATGTCGAGCGGCGTCGGGGTGCCGGCCGCGATCGCGCACAGCGTGAGGATCTTCTGCGCTTCCAGGTATCCGAACTGGATGCCGCCCGCCTCCGTCCGGGCGAAGAAGAAGAGCTGCGCACGGAGCGGCGCCGGCTCCAACACGCCGAGCGGTTCGCCGCGGGGCTCCACGAGGTCGGCACGCTCTTGCACGACGACGCCGCTTCGGCGGCGACGCGGCTCGCCCAGGCCGGACGTGTGTTGAGTGAGCTCGGTCGGCTCGACGCGGCGTTCGCGGCGCCCATGGAGACGCTGGAGGCCGCGCGCGCGCAGCTGGACGAGACGGTCGCCATCCTTCGTATGCTCCGCGACACGATCGTCTTCGAGCCCGGTCGGCTCGACGCGATCGACGACCGGCTCGACGCGCTCGTCCGCCTCAAGCGGAAGTACGGGGATACGGAGCAGGCGATGCTGGAGTTTCGCGCCGAGGTCGCCGCCGAGCTCGACCGGCTGCAACGGTACGAAGAGCTGCTGGCGGAGGACGAGCGGCGCCTCGCCGATCTTCAGGCCGAAGCGGACGCTGGCGCGCGTGCCCTGGGCGCGACGCGGAGGGAGGCGGCGGCGAAGCTGACGCCGGCGGTGCAGCGCGAGTTGCGGCAGCTCGGCATGGAGCGGGCGCTCTTCGAGGTCGTGGTCTTGGAACTCGCGCGCCAGGACTGGAGCGCGCGCGGCGGGAGTCGCGTCGAGTTTCGCTTCACGGCCAATCCCGGTGAGGCGGTACGGCCGCTGGCACGTATCGCCTCTGGCGGAGAGCTCGCCCGGACCATGCTGGCGCTGCAGGTCGTCCTCGCCGCCTACGAGCGCGCCCCGACCATGATCTTCGATGAGGTTGACGCCGGCATCGGCGGCCAGGCGGCGGCGAGGGTCGGTGAGAAGCTCGGCGCTGTCGCGACGGGGCGCCAGGTTCTCTGCGTGACCCATCTGGCGCCGATCGCCGCGCTCGCGGACCAGCACGTGCGCGTCGCCAAGCGCGTGCACGGCGGTCGCACGCGCGCGAGCGCCGACGTGATAGCCGGAGATCAGCGGGCGACCGAGATCGCGCGAATGTTGGGCGACCGAGGCTCGACGACCGTCGCGCTGGAGCACGCACGGGCATTGCTGCGCGGTCGCGGCGCGCAACAGCTGCGAGGCCGGGGCGTATAATGTTGAAGCGATGATCGACGCAATCCTCAAGAAGATCTTCGGCACCAAACACGAGCGTGACGTCAAACGGATGTTGCCGGTGGTGTCCACGATTAATGCCCTCGAGCCCGCTATGCAAGCGCTCGACGACGGAGCGCTGCGCGGCAAGACGGACGAACTCCGCAAGCGATTCGCCGACGGTGCCGAGATCGAGGACGTGTTGCCGGAGGCGTTTGCGGTGTGCCGCGAGGCGGCGCGTCGAGCGCTGGGGATGCGCCACTTCGACGTACAGCTGATCGGCGGCATGGTGCTGCATGACGGCAAGATCGCGGAGATGGCGACGGGCGAGGGCAAGACGCTCGTGGCGACGCTGCCCGCGTACCTGAACGCTCTCACCAGCAAGGGCGTTCACATCGTCACCGTCAACGACTACCTCGCCAAGCGCGACGCGCAGTGGATGGGACCGCTCTACCACGCGCTCGGCCTGTCGGTCGGAGTGATCCAGCACGAGGCGTCGTTCTCCTACGATCCGGCCTACGCCACGCCCGATATCCGCATGACCGCGCTGCGGCCCATTGATCGTCGCGCTGCCTATCTGTGCGACATCACGTACGGCACCAACAACGAATTCGGCTTCGACTACCTGCGCGATAACATGCGTTTCTCGCTCGAAGAGCTCGTCCAGCGCAACCTGCATTACGCCATCGTCGACGAGGTCGACTCCATCCTCATCGACGAGGCGCGAACGCCGCTCATCATTTCGGGTCCGGCCGAAGAATCGACCGAGCTCTACTACAAGATCGATCGCATCATTCCGAAGCTCAAGCGCGCCGCCACGATCGTGGAAGGCAAGCTGTCCGAGATCGAGGAGCAGCGCGAGGGCGACTACATCGTCGATGAGAAGTCCAAGGCGGTGTCACTGACCGAGCAGGGCATCGCATCCTGCGAGCGACTGCTCAACGTCGACAACCTCTACGATCCGCAGCACATCACGATCCTGCACCACGTCCAGCAGGGCCTGCGCGCGCACGCCCTCTATAAGCGGGACGTCGATTACGTGGTGAAGGACGGCGAGGTCATCATCGTCGACGAGTTCACCGGCCGCATGATGCCGGGTCGCCGCTGGTCGGACGGACTGCATCAGGCGGTCGAAGCGAAAGAAGGTGTGCGCATCGAGCGCGAGAACCAGACGCTGGCGACCATCACGTTCCAGAACTACTTCCGCATGTACGAAAAACTCGCGGGTATGACCGGCACCGCCGAGACCGAAGCGGAGGAGTTCGCGAAGATCTACAAGCTCGACGTGACGGTGATTCCGACCAACCGCACGCTCATCCGTATCAACGAGCCGGACGTCGTCTACAAGACCGAGCGTGAAAAGTTCAATGCGGTAGTCGAGGACATCATCAAGCGCAACGAGAAGGGACAGCCCGTGCTCGTCGGCACGGTGTCGATCGAAAAGTCGGAAGCGGTGTCCAAGCTCCTCAAGAAGCGGGGAGTCCGCCACGAAGTCCTCAATGCGAAGTACCACGAGCGTGAGGCCGAGATTGTAGCCCAGGCCGGGCGGCACGGGGCGGTCACCATCGCCACGAACATGGCGGGACGCGGCACCGATATCCTGCTCGGCGGGAATCCCGATTTCCTGTCCAAGGAGATTCTTAGGAAGAAGGGGTTCGATCCGGCCACCGCATCCGCCGACGACCAGGCCGCGGCCCTGGTGGAGGCGCGCCGCATCACTGAGCCCGAGCACCAGCAGGTCGTCGACCTCGGCGGCCTGCACATCGTCGGCACCGAGCGTCACGAGTCGCGCCGCGTGGACAACCAGCTGCGTGGGCGCTCGGGTCGCCAGGGGGATCCCGGCTCCTCGCATTTCTATCTGTCGCTCGAGGACGATCTGCTGCGGATCTTCGGCAGCCAGCGGATCCAGAAGATCATGGAGCGCCTGGGGATGGAGGAGGGTGAGCCCATCGAGCACAAGCTCGTGACGCGCGCGATCGCCACCGCCCAGAAGCGCGTCGAGAACCACAACTTCGAGATCCGCAAGCACCTCCTCGAATACGACGACGTCATGAACAAGCAGCGCGAGATTATCTACGGCATGCGCCGACAGATCCTCGACGGTGAGAGCCAGGCCGATAACGTGATCGAATGGATCGAAGACCTCACGCTCGACACCCTCGACGCGTACGCTGCGCAAGGCGCGCATCCTGAGGACTGGGACCTCGCCGGGCTCACCGAAGCACTGCACCGGCAGTTCGACGTCAAGATCCCGACCGCGCAGTACGAAGAGGTCGTCTCTCGCGAGGGTCTCGCCGAGCTTGTGGGTGACGCGGTCAAGGAGCGTTACGCGCAGCGCGAGCGCGAGCTCGGCGAGGAGCTGATGCGGGCGCTCGAACGCCACGAGATGCTGATCGTGATCGACACTCAGTGGAAGGATCACCTGCTGTCCATCGATCACCTCAAGGAAGGCATCGGGCTCCGCGGCTACGGCCAGCGCGATCCGCTGACGGAGTACAAGAAGGAGGCCTTCGAGCTCTTTCAGGACATGGTGGAGCGCACGAAGGCCATCGTCGTCGAGCGACTGTTCAAAGTGCAGGTCGTGCGCGATTCGCCGATGGCGTTGCCGACGATGACCGCCTGGGCCGACGCTCAGGAATCGCGCGGAGCGCTTCCCACCGAGCCGCGAAGCGGCTGGACGCCGGCCGCGACGGCGGCGGCACCTGCAGCCGCGCCCGCACCGCGCCCCGCACCCCGCACCCCGACCGGGGAAAAAATCGGTCGCAACGATCCGTGCTATTGCGGCTCCGGGAAGAAGTACAAGAAGTGCCACCTTCTGCAGGAGAGTCGCTAGTCTTTCGCCGCGACCCGTAGGGCTTTAGCGAGTCCTCGGCCCCTAGTTCTGGTATTTTTTTCTTTGTCGTCCCATGACCTGCGTGCCAAGATTCGACATGCGCTTAGAGTCGATTGCGATCCACGGCTTCAAGTCGTTCGCCGAGAAAACGATCGTGAAAGTGTTGCCCGGAATCACGGCGATCGTCGGCCCGAACGGCTGTGGGAAATCGAACGTCGGCGAGGCTGTTCGCTGGGCGCTCGGTGAACAAAGCGCGAAGTCGCTGCGCGGTCACCGCATGGAGGATCTGATCTTCCACGGCTCGGCGTCGCGCAAGCCGGTCGGCTTGGCCGAAGTCGTGCTGCAGTTCAGCAACGACGGCGCGGTTTCGGTCCCGTGGAGCGAGATCGCCGTCAGTCGGCAGCTGTACCGCACCGGTGAGAGTGAATACCTGCTGAACGGCGCGCCTGCGCGCCTGCGCGACATCCTCGATCTGTTTGCGGGCACGGGCGCGAACCCGCGCGCCTATTCGGTCATGGACCAGGACAAGCTGAATCACGTTCTGACGGCCAAGCCGCACGAGCGCCGTGTCTTCATCGAGGAGGCGGCTGGCATCGCGCGCTACAAACAGCAGCGCAACGAGACGCAAGGCAAGCTCGAGCAAACGCGTCAGAATCTGATGCGCGTCCGCGACGTGATGGACGAGGTGCGGCGGCAGCTCGGCTCGCTCGAGCGTCAGGCGAAGAAGGCGCAGCAGTACAAGGCGCTGCAGAACGAGCGTCGCGACCTCGCCCTGGCCCTGGTCGCCGCAGACTACGCGGCCCTGACGACGCTCGCCACTCAGCTCGCGACGCAGCTGGAAGCGCTCCGCGAGACTGAGCAAGCCCACCGCACGCGCGGAGCGGCTCTGGCTGCGCGTGAAGCGCGCCAGCGCGAGCTGATCCAGGCGAGCGACCACGCGCTGTCCGATCTGCGCCAGCGCGTGCAGAAGGTGCAGGGCGAGCTCGAGCGGCTGCTCGAGCGTCGCGAGCAAATGGGCGTGCAGGTGCGCGAGCTCGGCGAGGAGACGGTACGCCTGCACGAAGAAATCCGCTCCGCCGGCGAGCGGCTCGATGCGATCGTCGGCGAGCGTGACACCGCGCGCGTGGCTCTCGCCGATGCGGAGCGGCTGTCGGCGGAGCGCGCGGCCGTCTCGCGCGAGCTCGAAGTGACGCTCGAGAGCCACCGCGAGATGCTCGGCAGTGACCGCGATCGCCTCGAGGCCCTGCGCCTCGAGCAGGTCAGGATTGCCGGGGAGCGTGTGGATCTCGTGCGACAGGCCGGTGAGTTGCGCGAGCGCGGCGCGCAGCTCGCGCGCCGCGGCGAGCGTCTGACGCAGGAGCGTGCAGCTGCCGAGGCCGAGGCCCTGCAGCTGGCGGCCGAGCGGGCGACCGTTGAGGCCGCACATGGGCGCGCGATGGCGGCACTCTCCGTGCTCGGCGTCGAACGCGAGCGTCTCCAGACTATGGTGGGCCAGCTCGAAGCCGAGCTTGCCGCTTCGGAGATGGCCCTCGGCGACGCGCGCTTGGCGTATGTATCCAAGAGCTCTCAGCTCGAGGCGCTCCGTGCGCTCGAGTCGGCACGTGAGGGGTATGACACCGGCGTCCGCGCGGTGTTCGAGGCAGGCGGGGCCTTGGCCGGCGTGCGGGGCACCGTCGCCGATCTGCTCGAGGTTCCTTCGGGGCTGGAGCGGGCCGTCGAGGCCGTGCTCGGTGAGCGTCTGCAGTGGGTCGTGGTCGAACGATTCGAGCATGCGCGAGCGGCGGTCGAATATCTGGGCGTTCGGCAGGCAGGAGCTGCGACCTTTCTGCCGCTCGAACATCTCGATCGGCACGCATCCAACGGTGACGACTATGCGAATCGGGGACTGACCTGGCTGGCGAAGGCCATCGGTGGTCCCGAACCCGCGCTGGCTCAGCATCTTATGGCGCAGGTCGCCGTAGTCGACGATCTCGATACCGCGGAAGCCGCATGGCGCCGTAACGGCGTCGTGGCGACGTATGTGACGCCGTCGGGAGAGGTTCTGTCGCCCGCCGGCGGCCTCCGGGGCGGTGCCGACGCCGATCGCGGCGGCGCCGGCGATCACTCCCTGCTGGCGCGCAAGCGTCAGCTGCGCGAGCTGGCTGATGATGTCGCTCGGCTGCTCGCCGACGTCGAGACGCGCCAGGACGCGGCGGCCGCGATGTCGGCCGAGTTGGGAGCGCTGCGGACCCGCCTCGGCAGCATCGATCACGACGTCCAAGCGCGACAGGTCGAGCGCCGTGGCAGCGAGAAAGACATCGAGCAGGTCGTCCGCGAGCACGAGCGCGTGCAGCGGCACCTCGAGACGCTCGGAAGTGAAATCCGACAGGTCGAGGCCGAGGCCGAGGAAGCGACGACGCTCTTGAGGCGCCTCGAGCGTCACGTGGAGACCGCGCGCGAGGCGGAAGCGCGTCAGGAGTCCGCAATGGCGTCGGCGCGCGCGGCCATCGAGATGGCGCAGGCACGCGAGACCGAGCTCGTCGCCGAGCTGACAACGTGCCGAGTCGATGCCGCGTCCGTCGCTGAGCGCGCAGAGGCGCTCACGCGCGAGCTGACGCGACTCGACCAGATGGAAGCGGACGTGACCGAGCGCATGGGGCAGGCCCGACAGCGGCAGACACAGCTGGGAGAGCGTCGAGAGTGGTTGACCGAAGAGCGCGAGCGCACCGACGCCAGCGCTCGCGATGTTGCGGTCGAGCGGGACCGGCTGGAGCTCGAGGCACGCGGCGCCGGCGAGCGTCATCAGACGCTGCTCGATGAGCTCGCTGCGATCGAAACGGACACGCGGGGCGTGCAGGCCGAGCTGACGCGCGCGGTGGGCGCGATCCACGATCTGGAGCTCCGGGCGACGGAGGGGCGTGTGCGACGCGAGGAGCTGGGCCAGGACGCCTGGCGTACCTACGGCGTCGATGCCGCGGCGCTGCAAGCGCTGCACGAGCCGGACCGCGATCTTTCAGCCGCGCGCGAGCGCGTCGAGGAGCTCGACGGCAAGCTCGGCGCTCTCGGCGCAGTCAATCTCGTGGCCGACGAGGAATACCGAGAGCTCGATGAGCGGCTGAATTTCCTCAAGGCGCAATACGACGACCTCACGGCGTCCATCAAGGACCTCGAAAAGGCGCTCCGCGGTATGACCCGCACCGCTCAGGAGCGGTTCGCACAGGCCTTCGAGGAGATCAACCGGCACTTCGGCGAGATCTTTCAGCGGCTGTTCGAGGGCGGGCGCGCCGAGCTACGACTGGTAGAGGCGGAAGAGGGCGGCGACCCCTTGGACACCGGCGTCGAGCTGATGGCGCAGCCCCGCGGCAAGCGATTGCAGGCGGTGTCGTTGATGTCCGGCGGTGAGCGCGCGTTGACCGGCTTGGCGCTGCTCTTTGCGATCTTCTACTTCCGGCCGAGTCCCTTCTGCGTGCTCGATGAGGTCGACGCGCCGCTCGACGACGCCAACATCCATCGGTTCCTCCGGGTCTTACGGGAGCTGACGAGCCAGACCCAGTTCCTGGTCATCACGCACAACCGCAAGACGATGGAAGCGGCGGACATCCTCTATGGCGTCACGATGGAAGAGCCCGGGCTGTCGAAACTCGTTTCGGTCAATCTGGCCGCCGTCAGCGCGCACGCCGGTTAGGGTGAAACGGCGGTTCGAATCAGCTAGACTCGATTCGTAGCATGGCCTCTGTCGGCGACCATCTCCGTGGACTCCGTGAACGGCGAGGTCTCTCGCTCGACGAGATCTCGCGAGCCACCCGCGTCGCCTCGCGCTACCTCGAGGCGCTCGAAGCCGATCGATTCGCCGCGCTTCCCGCGCCGGTCTTTACCCGTGGCTTCATCCTCGCGTACTGCCAGGCCCTCGGCGAGTCGGCGGATGAGGCGCTCGAGCTTTATGACGGCCGTGAGGGAGTTGCGACCGCAGCGCCGAGGCCAGTGGCCCCGCCCGCCGGACGCGCGCCAGTGGTCGAGACCGAGCCGCGCAGTCGGAGCGCGGTCCTCGTCAGCTTTGTCCTCCTGGTGATCCTCGGCATGGCCCTGTTTGCCGTCGCACTGATGACGCAGCCTGCGCGCGAGCAGCGCGTCGACAGTGGCCCCCAGCCGATCGCCGAAGCTCCGGCTCCGACGCCGACGTCGCCGTCGGCGACCGCTGCGGCGGACCCGGCGCCGCCGAGCGCGCCGACGAATACTCCATCGACGAAAACCCCAGCGGTTGCGACGTCGCCGCCGGCGTCGTCGCCCACGCCGGTTCCCGCGGGCGCCGTCATCACGCCCGAGCCTCCGCGCGCTGCGGCTCCTCCCCCCGCGTGGCTGCCAGGCGTGCAGGCCGCGACCGGAGGCGTCGGATCGCCGTATCGCCTGATCGCGCGAGCGTCCGAGGCGACGTGGATTCGCGTCCGAACCGACGACGGGCACAGCAGCGAAGAGACCGTCCCGGCAGGGCAGAGCCGGGAGTGGGTCTCGAATCGTCCGTTCGTGCTCACGCTCGGCAACGCCGGCGGCGTCACGCTGGAGCTGAACGGCCGCACGCTTCCTCCGCTCGGCCCCAGTGGTACCGTCATCAGTCGGATCGTCCTGCCGCCTCAGTAACGACCGGGCTGGTCTACACTTACAGCCATGTCGTTGTTCTCCGGTCTGAAGGAACGCCTGCGCGACGGGTTGAAGCGGTCGCAGGAGTATCTCTCGACCGGTCTCGCCTCTGTCCTGGAGGCCGATCGACCGATCGACGAAGCCCTATATGAGGAGCTCGAGGAGCTGCTGATCGCCGCCGACCTGGGCGCGGCGATCGCGGCCGACTTCACCAACCGCGCGCGCGAAGAGGTGATGTTCGGAACCGTCACACGTGCCGCCCAGCTGCGCCCGTTGTTTCGCCGATTTCTAGTCGACGCGCTGAAGCCCGCCGCCCAGCCGCTCGTCGTCGACGCTCGGCCCAGCATCGTGCTCATGCTCGGCGTCAACGGTGCGGGGAAGACGACCACGGCCGCCAAGCTTGCCGCATCGCTGAAGGCGGACGGCAAGCACGTGCTGCTTGCCGCCGCCGACACGTTTCGCGCGGCCGCGATCGAGCAACTCGAGACGTGGGGCGCGCGCATCGGCGTCGACGTCATGCGTCAGGCCGCCGGCTCCGATCCCGCCGCGGTTGTCTTCGACGCGGTGAAGGCGACGCTGGCGCGTCAGGCCGATGTTCTCGTCGTCGACACCGCGGGACGCCTACACACCAAAGTCAACCTCATGGACGAGCTCTCGAAGCTCAAGCGCGTGATCGAGCGCCAGTGCCCCGGCGGTCCGCACGAGTCGCTGATGGTGCTCGACGCGCCGACGGGACAGAACGGCTTCGCACAGGCGCAAATGTTCCACGAGTCCATCGGTCTCACCGGCGTCTGCCTCACGAAGCTCGACGGGACCGCCAAGGGCGGCATCGTCGTCCGGATCGTTCGCGAGCTGAGGCTCCCCATCAAGCTCATCGGTATCGGTGAGCGCGTCGAGGATCTCAAGGCGTTCGACGCCGAGGCCTTCGTCGACGCGCTCGTACCCGAGTCGCTCGAAGATGGGCAGACAAAGGCCGGATCGAGCGTATGAATTCCGAAGCGCTCATGCGGCGTGCGTTGGAGCTCGCCGAGCACGGGCGTGGGCTCACGTCGCCAAATCCGATGGTGGGGGCCGTCATCGCGCGCAACGGCGAAATCGTCGGCGAGGGCTTCCACGAGCGGGCCGGCGCGCCGCATGCAGAGATCGTGGCGCTCGAGGCCGCGGGCGTGCGCGCGCGCGGCGCCACGCTGTACGTCACGCTGGAGCCCTGCAACCATGTCGGCCGCACGCCGCCGTGCGTGTCAGCCATCTTCGCCGCTGGGATCACTCGAGTGGTCGCCGCGGCCGCTGATCCGAACCCGTTCGTCGTCGGCGGCGGCGCCGCAGCGCTCCGCGAGCGTGGCGTCGCCGTCGTGACCGGTGTGCTCGAGGCGGAAGCGGCCGCGCAAAACCGCGCGTTCTTTACCGCGATGCGCACACGACGTCCGCACGTGACGCTGAAGGCTGGGATGACCGCCGACGGCAAGATCGCCGATGTCCATGGCGCCGCGCGGTGGATCACCGGGGATGCGGCGCGCGCGGAGGCGCATCGGCAGCGGAGCGAAATGGACGCGATCGTGGCCGGGGTGACGACGATCCTGCGTGACGACCCGGCGTTGACGGTCCGGCTGGACCGGCCATGGCCGCGTGAGCCATGGCGGGTGGTGCTCGACACGACAGCGCGTACGCCGCCGAATGCGCGTGTGATCGCCGGTGCGACGCCGTCCCGCGCACTGATCGCCGTGAGCGAGGCAGCGCCGACGGAACGCGTCGCGGCGCTGCAAGCGGCGGGCGCGACCGTCGTCCGCTGTCCTCTCCGCAACGGGCGGGTCGCCCTGGAGGCAGTGCTGGCGGCACTGTTCGAGCGCGAGGTGCGGGCGGTGCTGGTGGAGGGCGGCGGTGAAGTGCACGCGTCGTTCCTGGACGCTGGATTCGTCGATCACGTGACGCTGTTCGTGGCCCCGCTGTTGTTGGGTGGGCAGACGGCGCCGACGGTCGTCGGTGGCGGCGGACGCGAGCTCAAGTCCGCGATCCGGCTCGGCATGCTGATGACACGCATGGTGGGCGATGATCTGCTCATCGAAGCCGACGTGCTCCGCCCGGAGCCTGCGTAGCCGTGTTCACCGGCATCGTCGAAGAAGTCGCAACCGTTCGAGCGGTCGCGCGCAAGGGTGACGTCGTGCGTCTCGATATTGCCGCGCGCCTGACGCTCGAAGGCAGCGAGATCGGCGCGAGCGTGGCCGTCAGCGGCGTCTGCCTGACCGTAGTGGAACGCGGACCGGACGGCCTCGTGTTCGAGATGGGCCCCGAGACGCTTGCGCGCACCTCGCTCGGCACACTGCGAGCCGGGAGCACCGTTAACCTCGAGCGACCGCTTCGTTTCGGCGGATCCCTCGGCGGCCACCTCGTTCTTGGTCACGTCGACGGCACGGGCACAGTAGAGGCGGTGTCCCGTGTAGAATCGACGGCGCGGGTGAGGATCGGCTTCCACGACCGGGGGTTGGCGCCGCTGCTGATTCCGCAGGGTTCGGTGGCCGTGGACGGTGTGAGCCTGACGGTGGCGTTGCTGGACGACGCAGCCTTCGAGGTGATGCTGATCCCTCACACGCTGGCCGTTACGACGCTCGGCGGGTTGTCGACGGGGCAACCGGTCAACGTCGAGACGGACGTGATCGGCAAGTACGTGCAGCGGTCGCTCCTGGTCAGGGGGGCATGATGAGCGGCTTCGCGACGATCGAAGAGGCGATCGAGGAGATCCGACAGGGCCGTATCCTCGTCGTCGTCGATGATGAGGACCGCGAGAACGAGGGTGACCTCGTGATGGCGGCCGACAAAATCACGCCCGAGGCCGTCAACTTCATGGTCACGCACGCGCGGGGGCTGATGTGCGTCCCCATGCTGGGCGAGCGCCTCGATGAGCTCAAGCTCGGCATGATGGTCGCCGAGAACACCGCGCCGATGGGCACCGCGTTCACGATCAGCGTCGACGCGCGTCGCGGCATCACGACCGGCATCTCGGCCTATGATCGCGCCGTAACGATCCGCGCGCTCGTGGATCCGCAGATGACCGCCGCGGATCTCGTGATGCCCGGCCACATGTTCCCGCTGCGCGCCATGGAGGGCGGCGTCCTGCGCCGCGCCGGCCACACCGAGGCCGCGGTGGATCTCGCGCGACTCGCTGGGTGTTATCCGGCCGGGGTCATCTGCGAAGTCCTCGACGAGGCGGGTGGGATGGCGCGGCTGCCGCAGCTCACGGAGCTGGCGCGGCGCCATGGGCTCAAGCTGATCACGATCAAGGACATCATCGAATACCGGACGCAGAAAGAAAAGCTGGTCAAGCGTGTCGCCACCACGCGTCTGCCCACTGACTATGGCGAGTTCACGGCGATCGCCTACGAGGCCACCGTATACAGCCGCATGCATTTCGCGATCGTGATGGGGCAGGTGGGTGGTGACGACCCGATCCTCGTCCGCATGCACTCGGAGTGTCTTACCGGTGACGTGTTCCACTCGCTACGCTGCGACTGCGGTCCTCAGCTGAACATGGCCATGGCGATGATCCAGAAGGAAGGCCGCGGGGTGGTCGTATACCTGCGCCAGGAAGGTCGTGGGATCGGTCTGCACAACAAGATCCGCGCATACGATCTTCAAGACCAGGGCCTCGATACGGTCGAGGCGAACGCTGTGCTAGGGTTCAAGGCCGACTTGCGCGACTACGGCATCGGCGCACAGATTCTCGTCGATCTCGGGCTGAAGAATCTGCGCCTGCTGACCAACAACCCCGCCAAGCGTGCCGGCCTCGAAGGCTACGGGCTCACCGTCGTCGAGCGGCTGCCCATCGAGATCGCCGCGAATCCCGAGAATCGGAAGTATCTGAGCACCAAGCGCGACAAGCTCGGTCACCTCCTCTCTTCACTCCCCGACTGATATGGCCGGCCGTGCGCCGTCATCCCGGCTTCGGGCGCGGCCGCGCCCCAGCGCGAAGTTTGCGGTCGTCGCCGCGCGTTTCAACGAGCCGATCACGAAACGCCTGCTGGACGGCGCGCTGCAGTCGCTCGAAGCTGCGGGGGTCGCGACGCGGGATGTGGAAGTGCACTGGGTGCCTGGTGCGTTCGAACTCCCGCAGGCCGCGCTCCACCTGGCGAGAACTCGCCGGTTCGCGGCCGTCGTCTGCATCGGCTGTGTGATCCGCGGTCAGACACCGCATTTCGACTTCGTCGCCGGCCAGGCGGCGGCGGGGATCCAGCGCGTCGGACTGGAAACGGGCGTGCCCGCGACGTTCGGCGTCGTGACCGCACTGACCGAGGCGCAGGCGTGGGAGCGCGCCGGCGGCGACGTCGCGAACCGCGGCGCCGAGGCGGCCGAGGCGGCGCTCGCGATGGTCTCATTCTTGAAGTCTCTTGAGAGCCATGGGAAAACGGCGCAAAGCTAGAGAGGTCGCGCTGCAATTCCTCTATCAGCTCGATCAGACGGGCGCGGCCGACCCCACGCCGTTCGAGACGGACTTCTGGAAGCGCCATCCGGTGGACGAGGACGCGCGAACCTTCGCTGCATCGCTGGTGCGGGGTGCCAAGACGCAGCAGGCGAAGATCGACGCGATCATCGCGGAGTCGACCGAGCATTGGGACCTCGAGCGCATGGCGGTGGTCGACCGCAATATCTTGAGAATGGCCGTCTACGAGCTGCTGTGCGAGCCCGGTGTCCCGGCGAAGGTCGCGATCAACGAGGCGATCGAGATCGCGAAGAAGTTCGGCACCGCCGAGTCGAGCCGCTTCGTCAACGGCGTGCTGGACCGTATCCACCGGGAGCTACGTCCCGCCTGACTACGCGCCGCCCGTGAGGTACGCGATCCTCTCCGACGTCCACGGCAACCTCGAGGCGCTGCGCGCCGTGCTCGCCGACGCCGCGTCACGCGCTGACGGCGTGCTGTGTCTCGGAGACAGTGTCGGCTACGGCGCGGATCCCGGCGCCTGTATCGAGATCCTCGATCGGCGTGCTCGCGCCATCGTCGCGGGCAATCACGAGCACGGGGTGGCCGGGCTGCTCGACCTCGAGTGGTTCAACGGCTGGGCGCGCGCTGCCGCCGAATGGACGCGCGATCGGCTCGACGATGATCACCGTGCGTGGCTGGCCACGCTGCCGCTGACGTCGCAGGTCGGCGACGCGACGCTCGTGCATGCCTCACCCGAGGCGCCCGACGAGTGGGAATATCTCGTCAGGGCTGAGGACGGGTGGAGCGCGTTCGCCCACTTCGAGACGCGCTGGTGCTTCGTCGGTCACTCCCACGTCCCGGGCGTCTGGTCGTTGGGATCGTCGGGACCGGACTTCGAGCCGCGCCCCGCTACCGTCGGCGCCGATTCCGGCCGTCGCTACATCGTGAACGTTGGTAGCGTCGGTCAGCCGCGCGACCGTGATCCGCGCGCGTCCTACGGCATTTGGGACCTCGATACCGCCCGTGTGGAATTGCGCCGCGTGCCCTACGACGTGCAGGCTGCGCGCGACAAGATCGTGGCCGCGGGCCTGCCGCGGTTTCTCGCCGATCGCCTGGCCGTCGGCACATGACGCGAGTCCGCGACGTGGCGGTGCACGCGGTCGTGCTCTTCGCTGCCGCGTTCGTGATGGCGCTCGCGTTTCCACGCACCGACTGGTCGCTCACGCCGTGGTTCGCGCTGGCGCCGCTCCTGGGGGTTGCCACGATTCGCACGCCCCGCACGGCGTTCTGCTGGGGCTGGGCGTCGGGCACGGTGTTCTTTCTCGTGTTGCTGCGCTGGCTGCAGTTCACGTTCCAGGTCTACAGCGAGATTCCCTGGCCGCTCGTCTACGGGCCCGTGCTCTTGCTGGCAGCGTACTGCGGCTTCTGGACAGGTGCGGTGGCGTGGCTCGTGTCGTGGGTGAGCGAGCGGCGCTCGGCCGCGTTGGCGCTCGCAATGGCGCCGTTCTTCTGGGTCGCTGGCGAGTGGCTGCGGGGTCATCTGTTCGGCGGATTTCCGTGGGGGACGCTCGGGTACTCGCAGTATCTGCGGCTGCGCGTGATTCAGATCGCCGAGCTGACCGGCGTGGCTGGGGTGTCTTTCTTGCTGCTCGCCGTCAACGCTGCGCTCGCGGCCGGCGTGGTCCTGCGCTGGCGCGGCGCCGTCACGGGCTTGGCCGCGGCCGGCGTGCTGCTGGGCGGCACACTGGCCTTCGGCAGCGTCCGACTCGCCGAGCCCACGCCGACGACGGCCATGGGGCGAGTCGCGATCATCCAGCCGTCCATCGAGCAGCCGGTGAAGTGGGAGCCGCGCCACACGATCCAGACGCTCGAAATCTACTTTGCGCTCTTGCGACAAGTCGGCGAGCAGCATCCCCAACTGATCGTCTGGCCCGAGACGGCGGCGCCGACGATTCTCAGGCGCGATCCCACCCTCATCGAGCGGTTCCGGTCGGCATCAGCGGAGCTCGGGGCGCCGATGCTCGTGGGCAGCATCGATGAGGTCGACGGTCGCTTTCGCAACACCGCCTTCCTGATCACCGATCAGGGCATCGTGGGCCGCTATGATAAGATTCAGCTCGTTCCGTTCGGAGAATTTTTGCCGCTGTCGGGAGTGCTCGGGTTCGTGCGCGGCTGGGCTCAGTTCATCGCCGAGCTCGAGGCCGGCTCGCGCGCCGTGGTCTTCAAAGCTCCGCCGGCTCCGTTCGGTGTCGTAATCTGTTACGAGGGTATTTTCCCCGATCTGTTCAGACAATTCGTGAGGGACGGCGCGCTGCTGATGGTGAACATGACGAATGACGGGTGGTTCGGGCGGACGAGCGGCCCCGAGCAGCATCTCTCCATGTACCCGTTCCGCGCCGTGGAGCATCGGGTGGGCATCGTCCGGGCCGCGAACACCGGCGTCTCCGCGTTCATCACGCCCAACGGAATGATCGTCCGACGCCTCAATCTGTTCGAGCGCGGCGTCATGACGGAGAGCGTGCCTCTGCGAACGCGGCACACCCTGTTCACGCGGATCGGTGACTGGCTGGGGCTGCTCTCACTCGCGGTGACGACCACGGTCGGAGCGGGAACGTGGCGCCGCGCCGCGGCCACGACGGGGAGCGTGTAGATGCTGAGCGACTTCAAGCGGGACGTCGCCGAGCTGACCCGGCGCGTGGACGAGCTTCGGAGGCACCTTTGACCTGCCGATCAAGGAAGCGCGGCTCGCGACGCTCGACACCGAGATGGCGTCGCCTGCGTTCTGGGACGACAACCGACGCGCACAAGAGCTGATCCGCGAGCGCGCCGAGCTGGCGCGCGTCGTCGCGCGTAGCAGCGAGCTCGCCGGCCAAGCCTCCGACCTCGGTGTGCTGCTCGAGCTGGCCGCCGAGGCCGGCGACGACAGTGTGGACGGCGAGCTTGGCGAGGGGATCGCCAAGCTGCAGCGCGAGCTCGACGAGTTCGAGCTGAAAGTGATGCTCTCGGGCCCCCACGACGCCAAGGCCGCCATCCTCTCGATCCATCCCGGCGCGGGCGGGACCGAGTCGCAAGACTGGGCGCAGATGCTGATGCGCATGTACCTGCGCTGGTGCGAGCGCGCGGGGTTCAAGGCCGAAGTGGTGGATCTGCTGCCCGGCGAAGAAGCAGGCATCAAATCCGCCACCATCGAGGTCACGGGCGACTACGCCTACGGCTACCTGAAGGGCGAGGCCGGCGTGCATCGGCTCATCCGCATCTCGCCGTTCGACGCGTCGAGCCGCCGACAGACGTCGTTCGCGTCGGTGTCCGTCACGCCGGAAGTCGACGACGTCGAAGTCACGATCCGGGACGACGAGCTGCGCATCGACGTCTATCGGTCGTCCGGGCCGGGCGGGCAGGGTGTGAACACCGCCGACTCTGCGGTGCGTATCACGCATTTGCCCACGGGCATCGTCGTCGCGTGCCAGAACGAGCGCTCGCAGCTCCGCAATCGCGATACCGCCATGCGCATCCTCAAGGCTCGGCTGTTCGAGCTGGCTGCCAACAAGCAGAAGGAGGAGCTGTCGCAGCTCGTCGGCGAGAAGAAGGGCATCGCGTTCGGCAGCCAAATCCGCACGTACACGTTCCATCCCGAGCAGCGAATCAAGGACCATCGCACGGGGGTCGAGATCGGCAACGTGGAGGCGGTGATGGACGGCGAGCTGGACGAGTTCATCAAGGCCTATCTGCTGTCGGTGCGGGGCAAGGCGTGATGGAACGCGACGACAACGACGTCGTCCGCCAACGGCGCGAGAAGCTCGAGGCGCTCCGTGCGCGGGAGATCGATCCCTTCGGCGGCCGCTATGCGGTCACTCACTGGGCGGGCGAGCTGACCGAACGGCTCGACCGTGCGGCCGACGCGGAGCTGGAGGCGTTCGGCCCCGTCAGTCTGGCCGGTCGGCTCGTGGCCATGCGCGATCATGGCAAGACGGCGTTCGCGCATCTGATGGACCGCACCGGACGCATCCAGCTCTACGCGCGCGCCGATCAGCTCGGCGACGAGTTCGCGTCATTTCGTGACCTCGACGTCGGCGACTTTATCGGTGTGACCGGCTCCATGTTTCGAACACGCACCGGCCAGCTGACGCTGGGCGTGAAGTCGTTCGCGTTCCTCGCCAAGTCGCTGCGCCCGCTGCCTGAGAAGTGGCACGGCCTCAAAGACGTGGAGACGCGCTACCGGCAGCGCTACGTCGACCTGATCGTGAATCCCGAGGTCCGTCACATCTTCCTCGTGCGCGCGCGGCTCATCCAGAAGCTGCGTGCCTTCCTGGATGCCCGCGGCTTTCTCGAGGTCGAGACGCCGATGATGCAACCGATGCCCGGCGGCGCCATCGCCCGACCGTTCCGGACTCACCACAACGCGCTCGACATGGACCTGTACTTGAGAATTGCGCCGGAGCTGTACCTCAAGCGCCTGGTCGTCGGGGGGTTCGAGCGCGTCTACGAGATCAACCGCAACTTCCGCAACGAAGGCGTATCCACACAGCACAATCCCGAGTTCACGATGCTCGAGTTTTACCAGGCGTACGCCGACTACCACGATCTGATAGAGCTGACGGAGGAGATGTTCACGGACCTCGCGCAGTCGCTGCTCGGGCGGCTCACGCTGACGTGGGGCGAGCACGCGGTCGATCTCGCGCGACCGTGGAGGCGCCTACCGTTCTTCGCCGGCGTCTCGCAGGCGCTGGGGATCACGGTGACGGTCGACACCGATGCGGCGACCGTGGCGCAGGCGGCTGCGGCCAAGGGCATCTCGGTCAAGCCGGGCGTGGCTGCCTGGGAGATCTGGAAAGAGGTCTTCGAGGAGCTCGTCGAGCCGACGCTGGTTCAGCCGACCTTCGTGCTCGATTACCCCATCGAGCTCTCGCCGTTGGCGAAGAAGAAGCGCGAGCAGCCGCGGCTCGTCGACCGCTTCGAGCTGTTCATCGGCCGCCGGGAGCTGGCCAACGCCTACAGCGAGCTGAACGACCCGATCGATCAGCTCGCACGCTTCCGTGAGCAGGCGGCACAGAAGGCGCGCGGTGACGACGAGGCGCACTGGCTCGACGAGGATTATGTGCGCGCGCTCGAATACGGCATGCCGCCCGCGGCCGGCGAGGGAATCGGTATCGACCGTCTCACGATGCTGTTCGCGGATCAGCCGTCGATCCGCGAGGTCATCCTCTTTCCACACCTGCGACCCGAGACCGGCACGCCACCGCCGGCGGAGGAACGACAGTGAAGCGCGGCCTGCCGCTGGAGCTGTTCCTCGGCCTGCGCTATCTGTCCGCGCGCGGCAGTCGCGCGAACCTGTCGCTCTTCGTGTGGATTGGCGTCGGCGGCGTGTTTCTCGGCGTCGCGGCGCTCATCGTCGTGCTCGCTGTGATGACGGGCTTCCAGGATGGTATTCGCGACCGAATCATCTCGGCGAATCCGCACCTGCTCGTGTTCCAGTCCGGGAGCGCCGGGCTGGCGGATCCGGCCACCGTCGTGTCGCGCGTCACGACGGTGCCCGGAGTGCGGTCGGCCACGCCGTTTGTTCTGCAGCAGGCGTTGTTCACCAGTGCGGGAGGCGACGCCCATGGCGGCCTCGTCCGAGGCGTCGACTTCGACTCGCAAGCGGTCCGCGAGGACCTGCGCGCGCAACTGCGGAGCGGTCGATTGGACGCGGCGGAGGGGCAGCAGGGCGGCATTCTGCTCGGCGTCGAGCTCGCGCGCACGCTCGGTGTCGTGCCGGGGGATTCCGTAACGGTCATCTCGCCGAAGGGCGCGATGACCGCGGTGGGCATGGTCCCCAAGATGCGGCGCTACGTCGTGGCTGGGACGATCGAAGTCGGAATGTACGAGTACGACGCCTCGCTGGCGTACTTGTCGCTCCCGGCCGCCCGCGACTTCGCCGGCCTAGCCGGCGTCACTGGCGTCGAAGTCCGGCTGAACGATCCGTTCGAGGCCAGACGCATCGGACGCACGGTGGCAACCCGGCTCGGCTTTCCATACTGGGTGCGCGACTGGATGGATATGAATCGCAACCTCTTCAACGCGCTGCAGCTCGAGAAGCTCGCGCTCTTCGTGGTCGTGACGATCATCGTCCTGGTGGCCGCGTTTGCCATCATCGGCCATCTCGTGTTGCTCGTCGCCGAGAAGCGCAAAGAGATCGGAGTGCTAAAAGCGATCGGCGCCAGCGCCTCGTCGATCACGGCAGTTTTCTTTT
The DNA here is from genome assembly GCA_036802765.1 of Candidatus Rokuibacteriota bacterium. GTDB lineage: Bacteria > Methylomirabilota > Methylomirabilia > Rokubacteriales > CSP1-6 > AR12. The sequence continues at coordinate 26,670 of DAIRVP010000007.1, read as the reverse complement.
CGGTTGGGATGACCATCGGCGTCGTCGGCACCGTGGCGGGCAGCGCGGTGGGATTGGCGATCATCTGGCTCCAGAACACGTACAAGATCATCAAGCTCGCGGGGGACGTCTATCAGATCGATTACCTGCCGATGAAACTGGCCTTCGGCGACTTCGTGCTGATCATCAGCGCGACGCTGCTGCTGTCGTTCCTCGCGACGATCGTCCCGGCGCGCCGGGCAGGCGCGCTCGCTCCGGTGGATGTGCTGAGATATGAATGAGCGGATGCTTTTTTCGCCGACCGTCGGGCGCTGGAGCCCGGCGCAGGCGC
>DAIRVP010000007.1:0-26260 GCA_036802765.1 Candidatus Rokuibacteriota bacterium | reverse complement strand
GCTTTTTTCGCCGACCGTCGGGCGCTGGAGCCCGGCGCAGGCGCCCCGACGGCAAGACGAAGAAATGAGCGGATGCTTTTTTCGCCGACCGTCGGGCGCTGGAGCCCGGCGCAGGCGCCCCGACGGCAAATAAGATGACTGATCCGCTGCTGGCCGGCATCGACCTCGAGCGCGAGTACCGCACTGGCCCTGAGATGGTGCGAGTCCTACGCGGCGCGTCCGTCGAGATCCGCGCCGGCGAAGTCGTGGCGCTCGTCGGCGCGTCGGGCGTCGGCAAGTCCACGCTGCTGCACGTCCTCGGCGCGCTCGACCGGCCAACGGCCGGGCGCGTCCTCTTCCAAGGTGAGGATTTGTTCAGTCGCAGCGAGCCAGCGCTCGCGCGATACCGCCGCCAGGACGTCGGGTTCGTGTTCCAGTTCTATAACCTCCTCGGCGATCTCACCGCCCTCGAAAACGCCATGGTCCCTGCGATGCTCCAGCGCGTTTCCGCGTCGGAGTCGCGAGAGCGCGCGGCGGCCGCGCTCGCCGAAGTCGGCCTCGCCGATCGCCTTCGACATCGGCCCGGCGAGTTGTCCGGTGGCGAGCAGCAGCGCGTCGCCGTCGCGCGCGCACTCATGAACGGGCCGAAAATCATCCTCGCGGACGAGCCGACCGGCAACCTCGATCCGAAGACGAGCGCAGTAATCTACGACCTGTTTCTTCAGTTGCAAGCCGAGCGCGGCATCGCGTTCTTCGTCGCCACGCACAATCCCGACCTTGCCCGCAAAGCCGAGCGTGTCTATCGGCTTGTCGATGGACGCGCGCGTGAAGTCGAGCCCTCGGAGCGCTGAGTTGCGCGCTCGGGCGCGTCGTCGTGATCGCGCCGCGTGTGAGCGCGCTGTGGCGTGTCGGCTGGACGGTCCGCGATTCGCATAAGCTTTCGATGGGTTAGTCGCTCGTGAAGAAAAAGGCTAGCGGCGCTTGGAGGCGCGGGCTATACTGTGTTCGACTTCGATTAACTAGGCGTCGCCCAAAGCGAAATCGGCTTTCAATGAGATACGAAAAAGGGGTGGGGGACACCAGTGTTTGAACGGTTCACCGAACGGGCGCGGCGAGTCATCATCCTGGCCAGGGAAGAAGCAGGGCGGTTCCGACACGACTTCGTCGGCACCGAGCACGTGCTTCTTGGCCTCATCCGCGACGGTGAAGGCATCGCCACCGCGGTGCTGCAGCGCTTGGGTCTCCGATTGGAGACCGTGAAAGCTGAAGTCGAACGCGCCCTTGCGGGATTCCCCAAGACCCTTACCTTCGGTGAAGTTCCGTTCACCCCCCAGGCTAAACGCGTGCTGGAGTTGTCCATCGAGGAGGCGCGACAGCTCGGTCACAATTACATCGGCACCGAGCACCTGCTCCTCGGCCTGATGAAAGAGGGCCAGTCGATCGCCGCGAAGATCCTGGAATCGCTCGGCGCGCGCCTCGACGAAGTGCGGCAGGAGACGCTGGCGCTGCTCGGCGATCAGTACTATCCACGCCCGAAGAAGCGCTCGCAGACGCCGGTGCTCGACGAATTCGCGCGCGACCTCACGCAGCTCGCCCGCGAGACCAAGCTCGATCCCGTGATCGGTCGTGAGCAAGAGATCGAGCGGGTCATCCAGATCCTCGCCCGACGGACGAAGAACAACCCCGTGCTGATCGGCGAGCCTGGCGTCGGCAAGACGGCCATCGTCGAGGGACTTGCGCAGAAAATCGTCTCGCACGACGTGCCCGACGTGCTCGTGAACAAGCGTCTACTCCAGCTCGATCTCGGGGCCCTCGTCGCCGGCACGAAGTATCGCGGTCAGTTCGAGGAGCGGCTCAAGGCGGTGATGAAGGAGATCCGCCAGTCCGAGAACGTGGTGCTCTTCCTCGACGAGCTGCACACGCTGATCGGCGCCGGCGCCGCGGAAGGCGCCATCGATGCGTCGAACATGCTCAAGCCAGCGCTCTCGCGCGGCGAGATCCAGACCATCGGTGCCACCACGCTCGACGAGTACCGCAAGTACATCGAAAAGGACGGCGCCCTCGAGCGTCGCTTCCAGCCGGTCATCGTCAAGGCGCCATCGGTCCCCGAGGCCATCGAGATCATCCGCGGGCTGCGTCACAAGTACGAGGCGCACCATCGCGTGAAGATCACCGAGCAGGCGATCAACGCCGCGGTGACGCTGGCTGACCGCTACATCACGGATCGCCAGCTCCCGGACAAGGCCATCGACGTGATCGACGAGGCGTCCTCACGCACGCGGCTGATGGCGCTCACGCCGCCAGCGGAGCTGAAGGAGATCGAGAAGGAGCTCGAGCGCGTCATTCGCGAAAAGGACATGTACCTCGAGGCCCAGGAGTTCGAGAAGGCCGCGTCCTTGCGCGAAAAAGAAAAGGTCCTCCGGGCGCGTGAAGAGGAGATGAAGCGCGACTGGGAGAAGAACAAAGGCAAGGGCACGCAGTCGGTCGGCGAAGAAGACATCGAGTTCATCGTTTCGCGCTGGACGGGCATTCCGCTGAGCAAGCTTGAGGAGAAAGAGTCAGCGAAGCTCGCGCGGATGGAAGAGGCGCTGCACGGACGGATCATCGGCCAGGACGACGCCGTCAAGGCGGTGTCGCGTGCCATCCGCCGCTCGCGCGCGGGCCTCAAGGACGCCAAGCGCCCGGTCGGCTCGTTCATCTTCCTCGGTCCCACCGGCGTCGGCAAGACGGAGCTAGCGCGGACTCTCGCCGAATATCTGTTCGGCGACGAGAACGCGCTCATCCGCGTCGACATGTCGGAGTACATGGAGAAGTTTTCGGTCTCGCGGCTGCTCGGCGCGCCTCCCGGCTATGTCGGCTATGAAGAGGGTGGCTTCCTCACCGAGAAGGTACGGCGCCGGCCGTACTCCGTGGTGCTCTTCGACGAGATCGAGAAGGCGCATCCCGATGTCTTCAACATGATGCTGCAGGTCCTCGACGACGGCCGTTTGACGGACTCGCTGGGGCACGTCGTGGACTTCAAGAACACTATCCTCATCATGACGTCGAACCTCGGCACGAGCCTGATCGGCAAGCGCATCACGCCCGGGTTCATGCAGGAGGGTGAGGACTCGACCTACGAAAAGATGAAGGACCGGGTGATGGAGGAGATGAAGCGCGCGTTCCGGCCGGAGTTCATCAACCGGATCGACGACATCATCGTCTTCCACGCGTTGACGCTGGCGCACATTCAGCAGATCATCCGGCTGATGATCGACAAGATCAACAAGCAGCTCACCGAAAAGGGCATCGAACTCGTCCTCACGCCCGCCGCCGAGGCGGCGCTGGTGGACAAGGGTTACGACCCGCAGTACGGAGCGCGCCAACTTCGGCGGACGATTCAGAAGCATATCGAGGATCCGCTCGCCGAGGCCATCGTGCGGGGGCAGGTGCCCGAGAGTGCTCGGATCGAAGTGGACGTCGTGGGAGGCGAGTTCGTCTTCCGCGAAGCCCAGGCGGCCGACGCTCCCCTCGAGCTTGCAGAGCACTAAGCGACAGCCAGCGCGAGCCTGAGCGCTCGGTGACGCCAGGGGGGGGCCTGCGTGTTACCGTCGCCATCGTTCTGCTCGCGGCCGTGGCGGCTTTCGCCATCCCGGCTTCGGCGCAGCAACAGCCCCCGATTCTCATCAAGGAGATCACGGTCGAGGGTAATCGCCGCGTGCAGGAGGCGGTGATCCTCGGTCGCGTGAAGTCGGCCCTCGGCGCACCCTTCAGCCCATCACAGCTGTCCGAAGACGTCCGGTCCATCTTCGCCCTGGGATTCTTCGACGACGTGCAGATGAAGGTCGACGACTTTGAGGGCGGCGTCAAAATTACCGTCGTCGTCGTCGAGCGGCCATTCGTGCGCGACGTCGAGTTCGTCGGTAACAAGGCCGTCGGCACCAGCGATCTGCAGGACAAGATCGACCTTAAGCTGGGCAGCGTGTACAACCCGGTCGAGGTGCAGCGAGCGCGTGAACGGATGAAGGACCACTACGAGAGCGAAGGCTACTTCGAGGTCCAGATCACGCCGGACATCGAGAAGTTTGCCGACGGCGACGTCAAGGTCGTCTTCACGATCAACGAAGGCCGTCAGATGAAGATCGATCGAGTCGTCATCCGCGGCAACCGTGGCCTCACCGACAAGCAGATCAAAAGCGTCATGGCCACGCAGGAGCGTCAATACTTCATCCTGCGTGGCACGGTGCAGCGCCAGAAGCTCGACGAGGACGTGGAGCGTATTCTTCAGCTGTACAACGACCACGGGTACACTCAGGCGCGTGTCGAGTCGCACGACGTGACCGTGGATCGCGAGAAGGCGCGCGTCGTCATCGACATCGTGGTCGTCGAGGGCTCACAGTTCCACGTGGCGTCGGTTGGGTTCTCCGGCGTCACGTTGATGCCGGAGAGCGAGCTGCGCCGGCAGGTCAAGCTCAAGGCCGGCGACGTGTTCTCGCGCTCTGATCTTCGGGACTCCGTCAAGGCGCTCGAGGACCTCTATTCGAACATCGGTCGAGCCTCCGCTGACGTGAATCCCAAGATGGAGCCTCAGCCGGACAACAAGATCGCCATCACCTTCGAGATCAACGAGGGACCCACGGTTTACGTCGAGCGCATCAACATCGCGGGCAACGTGCGCAGCCAGGACAAGATCCTGCGTCGCGAGCTGCAGATGGCCGAAGGCGAGATCTTCACGCTGCGCAAGCTGCAGCGCAGCAAGCAGCGCCTGACGAACCTGGGCTACTTCGAAAAGGTCGACGTCAACACCGCGCCGGGCTCGGACAAGGGCAAGATCATCGTGAATATCGACGTGACCGAGCGGCCGACCGGCCTGTTCTCGATCGGCGGCGGCTTCTCCTCCGCCGACGGTCTCCTCGGCACCATCGATCTCTCGCAGAACAACTTCCTCGGCCGCGGCTGGATCGCCGCGATCCGGATTCGGGCCGGCGCCCAGGTGCAGCAGGGCCAGATCAGCTTCACGGAACCTTGGTTGTTCGATCGCCCGTTGGCGGCCGGCTTCGATATCTTCAGCACACAGCGGCAATTCATCGAGTACGACTACCGGACGATCGGCGCGGGACTGCGGCTCAGTCATCCGTTCGAGGAGTACTGGCGCTGGCAGACGGGCTACCGCCTCACCCAAGACCGGATCAACCACATCAGGATCGCGGAGGATACCTTCCTGCGGGACGAGGAGGGCACGAAAGTGACCTCGCTGATCTCGGGCTCCATCACGCGGGATAGCCGGGACAGCATCCAGACGCCGAGCAAGGGCGGCCAGCTGGTGTTCGGGGCCGACGCTGCGGGGCTCGGCGGGGACCACCATTACATGAAGACCACAGCGTTCGCGACCCGCTTCCAGCCCATCTGGTTGGGGCACATCCTCTCGGGACGGATCGAAGCGGGCTACGGCTTCGGCTTCGGCGATGAGCAGCTGCCGATCTTCGAGCGTTTCTACCTGGGGGGTCCCAACTCCATCCGGAGCTTCAAGACACGACAGATCTCTCCGATCGACGAGTTCGGTACGCGCATCGGCGGCACCAGCGAGGTCCTCGGCAATATCGAGTACATCATTCCGTTGCCGTTCGACATCCGGCTCGCCGGGTTCTTCGACATCGGCAACGTCTATGGCTTCAGCACCAAGTTCGATCTGACCGACCTGCGGAAGGCGGCCGGCGCCGGCATCCGGTGGGTGTCGCCGTTCGGTCCGATCCGCGTAGACTACGGTTTCAATCTCGACCGGCGGCCCGGCGAGAAACTGTCGAATTTCCATTTTTCGGTCGGTTCACCGTTCTGAGGAGGGATGCATGAAGGCAGCAGTCGTATCGCTGGTGGCGGTGGCGGCGGTCGCGATGTTCGTTTCCGGCACGGCCGCGCAGGCTCCGGCGCCGGCCCCTGCCACGGCGCAGCCGGCGGCCGCGGCGCCGGCGGCCGCGGCGGGGGCGGCCAAGATCGGCTACATCGACGTGCAGCGCGTGCTCGCGCGTTCGGCGGCCGGCGTGGCTGCGCGCGAGCAGCTCGAAAAAGAGCGCGCCACGATCCAGAAGGACATGGACGGGCGCCGTCAGGAGCTCGAAAAGCTTCGCGACGAGATCGAAAAGAAGGGCGCGCTCATGACGGCCGACGCGCGGCGCGACAAACAGGAGCAATTCGAGCGCAAGCGCCGCGACGCCGCGCGCGCCGCGGACGATTACCAGAAGGAGCTCGAGAAAAAGGAAGGCCAGCTGCTGCAGAAGGTGCTCCAGGAGATGGGCGGCGTCATCGAGAAAGTCGGCAAGGAGAAGAACTACTACATGATCGTCGAGAAGCGGAACGCAGGTGTGCTCTACGCCGCCACCGACGCCGACCTCACCGACGAGATCATTCGGGCCTACGATCGCGACGCCGGAGGCAAGAAGAAGTAGCCACGATGGCCAGCCGAGCCGAGTTCACTCTCGGCCAGCTCGCGGAGGCGCTCGGCGCCACCCTGGAGGGGGACGCCGCCAGGGTGGTCCGAGGCGTGGCGCCGCTCGAGAGCGCGGGGCCGGACGACGTGTCGTTTCTCACCGACGCGCGGTATCGCGCTGCCGCACAAGTCTCTCGCGCCGGCGCGTTCGTCGCCGCCGCCGGCATCAGCGGACTTCCCGCGCCCATCCTGCGCGTGGCCGCGCCGCAGCAGGCGATGATTGACCTCTTGCTACTCTTTCACCCCGCGCCGCCCGTGGTGTCCGGCGTCCATCCGACCGCGATCATCGCCGTGGACGCGCGTGTCGATGCGACGGCGGCCGTCGGCCCGCTCGTCGTCGTCGAGTCTGGAGCGCAGATCGCGGCGGGCACGCGCATCGGTGCGCTGGCCTTCGTGGGATCGGGCGTGGAGGTCGGTGAGGGATGCGTGCTCGGTCCACACGTGGCGCTGCTCGCCGGCGCGAGACTCGGGCGCCGCGTCATCGTGCATGCGGGCACGGTCGTCGGCGCCGACGGGTTCGGCTTCGCCTTCGACGGCGCACGGCACCGCAAGATCCCGCAGACGGGAGGCGTCATCATCGAGGACGACGTGGAGATCGGCGCGAACTGCGCCATCGACCGCGCGACGTTCGGCCACACCATCATCCGTCGCGGCACGAAAATCGACAATCTCGTTCAGATCGGGCACAACGTGGAGGTGGGTGAGCATTCGATTCTCGTGGCACAGGTCGGCGTCTCGGGCAGCTCTCGGCTCGGCCGTGGCGTGGTCCTGGCGGGACAGGTCGGGGTGGCTGACCACGTGAGTGTCGGTGACGGTGCGCTGATCGGCGCTCAGGCCGGCGTGCCGTCGGACGTCGAGGCCGGCGGCCGCTATCTCGGCACCCCGGCGCGGCCGATTCTCGAGGCCAAGCGGATCTTCGCGGCAGAGTCGCGTCTCCCCGAGCTCTTACGGCGCGTGCGGGCGCTCGAGCGCGCGGTCGAGGCACTCGGCGGCAAGCCGCTCGGACCGAAGGCGACGCGTGATGAGTGACGCTATCCATCCCTCGGCCCTCGTCGATCCTCGCGCGAGGCTCGACCGCGATGTCCGGATCGGCGCTTTCAGCGTGATCGGGCCCGACGTCGTCCTGGAAGAGGGCGTCGAGATCGGTCACCACGTCGTCCTCGAAGGCCGCGTCGCACTCGGCGCGCGGGTGAAGGTCGGCCACGGCAGCGTGATCGGTGGCGTGCCGCAGGACCTCAAATACAAGGACGGCACGCCGTCGGGTGTACGCGTCGGCGCCGGCACGGTCATCCGTGAATACGTCACGGTGCATCGGTCGACGAAACCGGAGGGTTCGACGCTGGTCGGCCGCGATTGCCTGCTCATGGGGCTGAGTCATGTCGCGCACGACTGCCGCCTCGCCGACGGCGTCATTGTCATCAATTACGCCGGCATCACGGGCCACTGTGAGATCGGCGAGCGCGCCACCGTCGGAGGCCTCACCGGCATGGTGCCGTTCACGCGCATCGGCGCGTATGCATACGTCGGCGGGATGGCGAAGATCACCGCGGACGTGCCGCCCTATGTGCTGGTGGACGGCCAACCGGCCACGGCACGAGCGATCAACGTCATCGGCTTACGCCGCGCCGGCATGTCGGCCGGCGATCGCCGAACGCTTCAGGACGCGTTCCGCATCCTCTACCGTAGCGGTCTGGCGCCCGCGCGCGCCGTCGAGCGCATTCGGGACGAGCTGCCCGCGACCGAGCCGGTGCGGCGGCTCGTGGATTTCATCGCGGGCGCCACACGACACGGCATCGTGGGACCGTTCCGTGGCGAAGCCGCGGAGCCCGAGGAGGTCACAGGCTGATGGCGAGCGGGGCAAAGATCCGCGCAGGAGTGGTCGGCACCGGCCACATGGGTCAGTACCACGTGCTCGTCTACGCCGAGCTGCCGGATGTCGAGCTGGTGGGAGTGGTCGATGCGGATGCCGGCCGCGCCGCGGCGGTGGCCGCCCAGTACGACACGAGCATCTTTCCCGATCATCGCGCGCTCGTCGGGCGCGTGGACGTGGTGAGCATCGCGGTGCCCACCAACCAGCACTTCGCTGTCGCGCGCGACCTGCTCGAAGCTGGCGTGAGCGTCCTCGTCGAGAAGCCGATGACGGCGACGCTCGACGAGGCGCGCGCGCTGTTCGGCGTGGCCGAGCGGACCGGCGCCGTGTTGCACGTCGGTCACGTCGAGCGCTTCAACGGCGCGGTCGACGAGCTCCGCCAGATCGTGCGCGCGCCGATTCTCATCGAGTCCCGGCGCCTCGGGCCGTTCGCGCCGCGCGTGCAGAAGGACACGGTGGTCATGGATCTGATGATCCACGACATCGACATCGTGTTGCGTCTGGTCGACTCCCCGCCCGTACGCCTGGCGGCCCAGGGGACGCTGGTGCACTCGCCGGTGACCGACGTCGCCACCGTGCAGATCCGCTTCGAGTCGGGAACGATCGCGACGATCACCGCCAGCCGCGCGACCGAAGAGAAGGTCCGCACGCTCGCGATCACCATGCCCGACGCCTACATCCACCTCGACTACACGGATCAGGACATCCGGATCTATCGCCGGGCCAACCAGCAGTACACGATGAGCCGTAAGGCCATCCGCTATTCGCGTGCATCGCTCGTGGAACATCTGCAGGTGCACCGAGAGAATCCGCTGAAGCTCGAGATCCAGCACCTCATCGCTGCGCACCGCCGGCGTCAGGCAGGCGAGAAGGTCGACCTGAACCTCGCCGAGGATCTCACCTCGCTCGCGATGGCGCTCGAGATCGAGCGGATGATTCGGGACGGCGTGCCCGAGATCGCATGGCCGAAGGAGCTGCCGTGGAGCGGTCGCTCGGATTGATGTGCGGCGCCGGCGAGCTGCCGGCGCTGATGGCGTCCGAGGCGCGGCGACAGGGATGGCGCGTCATCGCGTTCGCCTTTGCCGCCGACACGGGCGCCGCTGACCACGCGGCGCGTGTCGTGCCCTCCACCATCGCCGAAATGGCGCCGGTCATCACCACTCTGCAGGAGGAGAAGGTCACCGGCGTTCTCTTCTCCGGCAAGTTCTGGATGGGTGATCTCCTGCGCGCGGACGCGGTGGACGAGGCGCACCGGGCGATGGCCCGCCGTGCGGGCGGCTTGCTCGACGGCAACGTCAAGGGCGTGCTGCTGGCGACCCTCGCCGGCATGGGTATCGAGCTGCTCGATCAGCGCCCGTTTCTCGGCGCCGGACTGCCGGGCGAGACGATTCTCGGTGCGCGAACGCCGACGTCCGACGAGTGGGTGGACGTGCGACGCGGACTCGGCGTTGCACGCGCCGCCGCCGACTGGAGTATCGGCCAAACGGTTGTCGTACGACGTGGTGCGGTCAGCGCGGTGGAGGCGATCGAGGGCACGACGGCCACCATCCGTCGCGGCACGGCTCTCAGCGGCCCTGGCGCCGTCGTGGTGAAGGCCGTCGGCGCCGAGCACGATTTCCGCTTCGACGTGCCGACGATCGGGCCGGAGACGATCGACGCCGCCGCCGAGGGGAGCGCCGCCGTCCTCGCGTTCGAGGCCGAGCGGGTGTTCGTGCTCGAGCGAGAGACCACCACGCGGCGCGCCGACGCCGCGTCGATTGCGCTGGTCAGCACGCGTGGCGCCGGCGCCTGAGCGTCCGCGCGCGATCATGCTCGTCGCCGGCGAGGCTTCGGGTGACTTGCACGGCGCGACACTCGCACGCGCGCTGCGGGCCGCAGCACCCGGCGTTCGACTCTACGGCATGGGTGGCCGTCGCATGGCTGCCGAGGGTGTCGAGCTGCTGGTCGACGTCACCGCGGCCGCGACGATGGGCAGCGCGGAGGCGGTGGGCAGTGTGCCCAGCCTGTATCGCGCGTATCGTCGGCTGCGCGCCGTCGTGACCGGCGCGGCGCGCCCCGACGCGCTCGTCGTCATCGATTTTCCCGAGTTCAATCTGCGACTGGCGGGGGCCGCGCGCCACGCCGGCGTCCCGGTTGCGTACTTCATTCCGCCGCAGGTGTGGGCATGGCGACCGTGGCGCGTTCGTGCGATCCGCCGCGTGGTTTCGCTCGTGCTCGCGGTGTTTCCGTTCGAGACGTCGCTCTATCGTCGTGCGGGCGTGCCGGTGAAGTTCATCGGCCATCCGGTGCTCGATGCGCTCGTCGAGGCGCCCTCGCGTGCCGAGGCGCGCAAGGAGCTCGGCGTCGAGGGTGACGCTCCCGTCATCGGTCTCTTACCCGGTAGCCGCCGTCAGGAAGTGGCGGGCGTGCTGCCGGCGATGCGTGAAGCGGCGACGCTCATCGCCGCCGCGCATCCGAACGCGCGCTTTCTCGTCGCGCAAGCGCCGACGGTGGACGCAGCCGATTTACGCGCCGACGCCGGTCCACCGCTTCGCGTGGTGAGCGGCCGGACGTACGCCGTGATGCGCGCGGCGGATCTGCTGCTCGCGACGTCGGGCACGGCGACCCTCGAGGCCGCATTGCTCGGGACGCCGATGGTCGTGTGCTATCGCCTCTCCCGGCTGACCGAGCTCCTGTTCAAGCCGCTCATTCGGGTGCCGTGGATCAGCCTGGCCAACATCGCGCTTGGTCGCGCAGTGGTGCCCGAGCTCTACCAGCGTGCGCTGACGGGCCCGGCGCTCGGCCGCGAAGCGCTGCGCTTGCTGGATTCGCCAGCGGCGCTCGCGCGTCAGCGTGAGGCGTTCGGTGAGCTCGCGGGCCAGCTCGGCGAGCCGGGTGTGGGCGCCCGCGCCGCCCGTCACATATTGGAACTGGCTAAACCAGCGCCACGCGCATCGACAGCAGGCCACCTACGGCCCGAGCCGGCCTCGCGGGCCCCGCTACAATGAGGTCACGCGCATCGACAGCAGGCCACCCCACGGCCCGAGCCGGCCTCGCGGGCCCCGCTACAATGACCCCACGCGCATCTACAGCAGGCCACCCACGGCCGGAGCCGGCCTCGCGGGCCCCGCTCCAATGATCGCTCGCGTGCTCCCTGCCGTTGCCGGCGCCGCCGTGAGCGTGCTCGGCATGACGCTGTCCGTGCGCGTCGTCGGCATGGATCCGCTGCGTCCGCTGTGGCAAGCCGGTCATCCGCTCATCTACGGGGTGTGGCATGCGCGCATCCTCATGGTGCCGTGGCTGAACGCGCGCCTGCGCCAGCGCGAGGCGGCGCGCCGCGTGACGGTGCTGGCCAGTCGTTCGCGCGACGGGCAGCTCATGGCCGACTTCGCGCGGCGCTTCGGCCTCGCCGTCGTGCGTGGCTCATCGTCCCGGGGCGGTCTCGAGGCGCTGCGCGAGTTGGTGCGCGCGCTGCGCGGCGGTGACGACGTGGCGATGGTGCCGGACGGGCCGCGTGGCCCGGCGTGCCGACTTCAAGGCGGCATCGTGGCGCTGGCGGCGGCGACGGGGGCGCCGATCGTTCCGCTCGGCGTCGCGGCATCGCCGGCGCGCCGTCTTGGCTCGTGGGATCGCTTCATGGTCCCGATGCCGTTCGCGCGCTGTGGTGTGGCCTTCGGGGGTCTTGTCGAGGTCAAGCGCCACGACGATCGCGAGGATGCGCGCGCGCGTGTCGAGCGCGCGATGACCGACGCCACCACCGCGGCGGATGCGCTCGTCGGAGCACGGCCGTGACCTATCTGCTCTACACGGCGCTGCTTGCCGCTGGCGTCGGCGCGTACGCGCCGGTCGCCGTCGCCCGTCGGCTTACGCGCGGCCTGCCTCTCAATCTCAAAGCGCGATTGGGCTTCGGGCCTGAGCACGGCTCCGGCCCGCGCGGCTGGGTCCACGCCGTGTCAGTCGGCGAGGCCATCGCCGCCGCGCCGCTGGTCGAGGGGCTGCACAGCACCTACCCGTCGCTGCCGCTCGTCGTGACGACGGTGACGCCGACGGGTGCGCGTATCGTGACCGAGCGATTCGCGAGCATCGCGAGCCACCGCTATTTCCCGCTCGATTTTCCCGGCGCGGTTCGGCGGACGCTGGCCGCGATCGATCCCGCGTTCTTCATCTGCATGGAGACGGAGCTGTGGCCCAATATGCTCCGCGCGCTCGCCGCGCGCGGCGTGCCGACGATGATCGCCAACGGCCGGCTCTCCGATCGGTCGTTCCGGCGGTACCGCCTGGTTCGCTCGGCCCTGCGTGGGGTGTTGGCCGGCATCACGGTGTTCGGCATGCGCTCCGACGAGGACGCGCGCCGGATCATTGCGCTCGGCGCACCTGCGGAGCGCGTCGTGGTCACCGGTAACCTCAAGAATGATGCGCCGACGGACGGCGCCGGCGCCGCGGATCTCTGGCGGCGGCTGTTGGGGCTGTCACGCGACCAGCGGGTGTGGATTGCGGGCTCCACGCATCGTGGTGAGGAAGAGGCGGTGCTCACCGCTCATGCGGCAGCGGCGGCGGAGTATTCGGGGCTCACGCTCGTCCTGGCGCCGCGGCATCCCGAGCGCGTGGCCGAGGTGCTGGCCCTCGTTGCCGCGCGCGGGTATCGGGCGGTGCAGCGGAGCCGACTGCCCGCCGAGCGTGCTCGGTTCACACAAGACGTCATCGTCGTCGATACCGTCGGCGAGCTCGCCCAGATGTACGCCCTCGGCGAGGTCGTGTTCGTCGGCGGCAGTCTGGTGCCGCGAGGCGGCCACAACGTGCTCGAGCCTGCGCTGCGCCGCAAGCCCGTGCTCATGGGGCCCCACACCGACAATTTCCGCGAGGCCGCGGGTCTGATGGCGGCGAGCGGCGGCGCCGTCGTCGTGCAAGACGGAGCGGCGATGGGAGTCGAATTGCGCCGACTGCTCGCCGACCCCGCGCTCGCGTCACGGCGCGGCGAGGCGGCGTTCGCTGCCATCGCCGCCCAACACGGCGCCGTGAGGCAGACGCTCGATCTCGTCGAGCGTGTGCTCGCCCCGCACTCGGATGGGCGCTGGGGCAACGGCGACCGATGAGTCCCATGAGCGAGCGCGTCTCGCGTGCGTGGCAGCGTGGCGTCGGCCCCGCCGCCTCGCGCGTGCTCGACGTCGCCGCTGGAGGCTACCGGGGGCTGCTCGACGCGCGCGAGTGGCTGTATGCGCGCGGCGTCCTTCGAAGCCGCGCCGCCGGCGTTCCCGTCGTGTCGGTGGGGAACCTCACCGTCGGCGGGACCGGTAAGACGCCCGCCGTCGAGCTGGCGGTGCGCACGCTCATGGATCTTGGCGAACGCCCGGCGGTGGTGAGCCGCGGTTACGGTCGGCGTGGCAGCGGCATTCAGATCGTCGCCGACACCGCGTCGATTCGCCTGGACGCCGATGAGGGCGGCGACGAGCCGTTCCTGCTCGCGCGTCGCCTGCCCGGCGTGCCCATCGTGGTCGGTGCGAATCGCTACGAGGCGGCTCGTCTGGCCACCACGCGCTTCGGTGTGAGTGCCATCGTGCTGGACGATGGTTTCCAGCACCGCACGCTCGCCAAGGACCTGGAGATCGTCATGGCGCGCGCCCACGCTCCGTGGGGGAACGGACGGCTGTTGCCCGGCGGCCCGCTACGTGAGCCGCTGACGGCGCTGGCGCGCGCGCACCTCATCGTGGTGACGGGCGCACGAGGTCCCGCGGACATCGACGAGGTTGCCGGAGACGCCCGCGTCCACGCGCCCGGCGTTCCAGTGCTTGCCGCGCGCCACATCCCGGTCCAGTGTTGGGATGCGGGCACCATGCGCGATCTCGGCGTCGACGCACTGCGAGGGCTCAAGCTCTTCGCGTTCGCCGGCATCGGCGCGCCCGACGGCTTCCGACAAACGCTCGAGGAGACCGGCGCCGTGGAGGCAGGGTTCGCGCCGTTCGCCGACCATCACCGTTATACGGTCGACGAGCTCGCGGCGCTCGAGCGGCGCGCGTATGCGGCCTCGGCCGTCGGCCTGGTCACCACCGAGAAAGATTGGGCGCGCCTGCGCGGGCTGCCGCCGCGAGGCGTGCCGCTCTACGTGCTGGGGGTACAGCTGATGTTGTTGTCGGGCGAGGCGCAATGGCGCGCGGCGTTCGCGCGCGCGTGTTCCAAGCGGCCGGCGTGATCCAAGCGCTCGCGGTCCGTCTCCCGAACTGGCTCGGCGACACCGTGATGGCCGTGCCGGCGGTTCGCGCGCTGCGCCGGGCGCACCCGCAAGCGCGGATGCTGCTGGCCGGGCCGTGGGCGTCCATGCTCGCGGGGCAGGGACTCGCCGACACGCTCGTGACCTATCCACGTCCGTGGGCCGACCGGCTCGCCGCGGCCGACGTCGTGCGACGCTTCGCGCCCGACACCGCCGTGCTGCTGCCGAACTCGTTCGAGTCCGCGCTCGCCGCGTGGTATTGGGGCGCGCGCCGTCGCATCGGCTTCGACACCGGCGGGCGTGGTATCGCCCTGACGGACGCCGTGGCAGTGCCGGAGCCGCGGCGCCATCAGATCGACGAGTACGTGATGCTCGCCGAGCGCTGTGACACGCGGGTCGATGACGCCGTGCCCACGCTCGCGCCGCCGCCCGTGGACGCTGGCGAACGTGCAGAGGTGCGGGCCCTTCTCGAAACCGCGGGCGCGCGCCGTGGATCTCCGGCCGTCGGCGTGCACCTCGGCGCGGCCTTTGGCCCGGCGAAGACGTGGCCCGCGGAGCGCGTCGTCGACTTCTGCCGACTGCTCGACGAGATCGGTGCCCACGCCGTGCTGCTCGGCACGGACAACGAGGCGGCAACCGCCGAGACAATCGCCGCGCAGGTGCCGGCGACGTGCCTCGCAGGCCGCGACCGGCCCGCGCTCCTGCCGTCGCTGCTGGCCGAGCTCGACGCGCTCGTCGCGGGTGACACCGGCGTGGCGCACCTCGCCGCCGCGCTCGGTACGCCGGTCGTAACGTTGTTCGGCCCGACCGATCCCGCGCTGTCGGCTCCGCGGGGCCGCGCGACCGCGCTGACCCATCCGGTGCCATGCGCGCCGTGTTTCTATCGCGTCTGCCCCATCGAGCACCCGTGTCTGCGCGGGCTCGACGCGGCGCGCGTGCGCGACGCCGTCATGGCGATGATCGCAGGTCGGCCCGCTGTTGAGCCGGCGGTGAGCGCGCCGCACGGCTCGCGCGAGCCGACGGAATCGCGTCGATGAGCCCAACCGCGCTGACCGTGCTGCACCTCGCGACGAACCGCTGGTGGACGGGCAGCGCCGATCCGACGATCCAGCTGGCGAGCGCCCAGCAGGCGCATGGTCACCGGGTGTTGCTGGCCGTGCCGCCCGGTGATCGCTTCGAAGCCAAGGCGCGCGAAGCAGGCCTCACGGTGCTGGACGGCTTTCATCTCCGCGCGAGGCTGGCGCCGGTGCAGATCGCACGCGACGCGGCGAGACTCCGTCGTGCGGCGCGCGAGCACGCCGTCGACGTGCTGCACGCGCATCACTCGCACGATCATTGGCTGGCGGTGCTGGCTCGACCCACGGTCGGGAGCGGCCGCCCACCGGTGGCGCGCACGTTTCACACGCTGCGCGCGGTGAAGCGCGACGCGGCCTCGCGGCGTCTCTATCGGCGCACGGGTGCGGCGCTTGCGGTCTCGCGCCAGATCGAAGCGCGCTGCCGCGAGGCGGGCTTCGCGCCGGGGCGCGCGTACTGGACGCCCGGCACCGCGGACCTCACGCGTTTCGGCGCTGCCGCCGACGCGCGTGCGGTGCGCGAAGAATTCGCGGTCGGCGACGCGCCGCTCGTCGTGTCGGTCGCGCGCCTGGCGCCTCGGCGTGGCCACGACCTGCTGCTCGCCGGCTTCCGCGGACTGCTCGAGACCGTGCCGACCGCGCGCCTGCTTCTGGTCGGCAAGGGCGAGATGCGCGATCGTCTCGAGCGCCTCGTCGCCGAACAGGGCCTCGCGCGTCAGGTCAGCTTCGCCGGGTATCGCGACCGCGACTTGCCCGCCGTCCTGGCGGCCGCCGATTGTTTCGCGCTCATGGCACCGGGTTCCGATGATTCGTGTCGTGCCGCCCTCGAGGCGATGGCGGCTGCGCGTCCGGTCGTCGCGCGTGCGCTCGGTGCACTGCCCGAGACGGTGCTGCATGGCGAGACAGGGCTCCTCGTGCAGGACGATCGGCCGGAAAGCATTGCGTCGGCACTGCGGACCGTGCTCGCGGACCGTGAGCGGGCGCGCGCGATGGGTGCGGCGGGACGCCGGCGTGCGGAGCAGGAGTTCGGCGCGGGACGGGTGGTAGAGATCGTCGAGCGCGCGTACCGCGCGATGCTCGATGGGCGTGCTGCGATGGCGAGCGCTCGGCGGTGAAGATTCTCCATCTCATGTCGTGCCGGGGCTGGTCGTCCGACGCCTATTGGGCGGCGCGCGCGTGTTGCGAGCTCGAGCGCCGGGGCCACGCCGTGACGCTGGGCTGTAAACGCGGAACCGACGCGCGCGTCATCGATCGGGCGCGCGCCGAGGGCGTCACCCGTATCGAGACGTTCGAGATGGCCGGAGGGATCCGGCTCGCGCGAGACGGCGCTGATCTCAGGATGCTCGCGCGCGTGTTACGCGACGTCGACGTCGTGCACGTCCATCGCGGCAAGGAGCATTGGCTCGCCGTCGCCGCTGGCTATCTCACAGGCGGCCGGCGGCCGCCGATCGTCCGCACCCGTCACATCGCGCAGGCCGTGCGCCCGCACGCCGGCAATCGTTGGCTCTATCGTCGCGCGACCGCGCTCGTGGTCACGGTGACGGAGGCGATCCGTCGTCAGTATCTGGCGTCTGGTCTGCTGCCGGCCGAGCGGGTGGTGACGCTGCCGGGAGGCGCCGACGTCGAAATGTACCGTCCACAGCGGGCGGATCCTTCCGTGCGCGAACGACTCGGTGGCAGCGGCGACGAGCTGCTGGTGGGACTCGTCTCTGGTCTGCGGGTGATGAAGGGCCACCAGATCGTGATCGACGCCGTCGCGAGCCTCGCGACGCGAGGGCTCACGCCGCGCGTCGCGTTCATCGGCCGTGGCGCTCACGAGCCGGCGGTGCTCGAGGCAATCCGTCGCGCCGGGCTGGAGGATCGCGTCAGGGTCGCCGGCTTCGCGTCCGATCTGCCCGCCGTGATGGCGGCTCTCGACGTGGCGCTCTACGTGCCGCTGGAATCCGACGGAATGTCTCGCGTGCTCTTCGAATACCTGGCGGCGGGACGGCCGCTAATTGCCGCGCGCACCGGGGTCGTGCCGGAGGTGCTCGACGACGGCGTGCACGCGCTGCTCGTGCCGGCCGGTGACGCGGCAGCGCTTGCCGACGGCCTCGCGCAGCTGCTGGGTAACGCGTCGCTTCGTGGCCGCCTTGGCAAGGCGGCCCGCGCGCTCGCGCTGGAACGCTATTCCGGCGCGCGACTGGCCGAGGACCTCGAAGCCCACTACGCACGCCTCGTGGCGTGAAGGTTTCCGTCCTCGCGTTCGATCTTTCGGACAACGCCACCGGCCGCGCCGACCTGCTGGCGAGGCTCCTGGCTCCGCGCTACGAGGTCGAAGTGGTCGGGCCGCGCTTCGGCGACGACATCTGGCGACCGGCGCGCGGCGGTGGCATTCGGTACCGGGTGCTGCCCGGCGCGCGCTGGCCGCGGTTCGCGTCGGTGTTGCCCGCGCTGGCCCGTCTCGTCGACGGCGACGTGCTGCTGGCGTCCAAGCCCCGCCCGACGAGCTTCGGCGTCGCCTTGCTGGCGCGGCGACAGCGACGGCGCCCGCTGCTGCTCGACATCGACGACTGGGAGCTCGGGTTTTTCTATCGCAGCGGCTTCTGGGGACGTGTCGGCCGGCTGCTCAACGTCTCCAATCCGAATGGACTGCCGTGGACGTGGCTCGTCGAGCGACTCGTGTCGCGGGCCGATGCGCTCACGGTGGCCTCACGCTTTCTCGCCGAGCGCTTCGGCGGCGCGCTGCTGCCCCACGTCCGCGATACCGATGCATGGGCGCCGCAACGCTTCGATCGCGCGGCGGCCCGCGCGCGGCTAGGCGTCGGCGACGCGCGCGTCGTGATGTTTCTCGGCACACCGCGCGGTCACAAGGGGATCGATGATCTCGTGGAGGCCACCGCCGGACTCGACGGCGCGCGGCTCGTTTTGGTGGGCGCCGCCTCCGAGAGCGAGGCCGCGCGGCGCTGGGCGGGACGCGAGCACGTCCGCGTCGTCGGTGAAATCGCCTTCGATGACGTGCCGCGTTACCTCATCGCCGCCGACGTCGTCGCCGTGCCGCAACGCGCGACGACGGACACGATCGGACAGGTGCCCGCGAAGCTCTTCGACGCGATGGCCCTCGGCCGGCCGATCGTCTCCACCGCGGTGTCGATGATTCCCGAGATTCTCGAGGGCTGCGGCGTGCTGGTCCCGCCGCAGAATCCGATCGCGCTGCGTGCCGCATTGAGCCGACTCTTGGACGATCCCGCGGGCGCCGCCGAGCTCGGCCGCCGCGCGCGAGAGCGCTGCGCCGAGCGCTACAGCTTCACCGCCGCTCGCTCCATCCTCTTTCCCTTGATCGACGACCTCGCCTCCCGCTTCGGCCTCGCCCGACGCACGTGACCCGGAGTCGATGATGGACAGGGATTTTGTGCGCAGGTGCGGGGGCGGCCGATGGCTGCGCCGGGGCCCGGCCCTGTGAGAGCCGTGTCTTCTGCGTACTGCGTCGGTTCCGGCCGTTTATCGTGGCACCTTGGCAGGCGTAACGCTCTGTCGATTTGCGTGCTCGAACAGGGCCGGCCCCTGGCGCGGTCGTCACGTGGCGCCGGCAACTGTGCGCGATGAAGATCTTGATCATCTCGCGGCCGTACACGTTTTACGGCGGCGTCGAAAGCGCAACCGCCGGGCTCATGCGCGCGCTCGTCGCCCATGGACACGACGTGCATCGCGCAGGGCCAGGAGCGCAGGGCGCGGCGTCCGGCGTCACCGAGCATCGTCTGTCACTGCCGCCGCTGCCGTCGGCCGCACGCGGCGTCGCGCTCGCGCTCGCGGCCGTCGTGGTGGCGCGCCGATCCGGTTGGGACGTCGTGCAGAGCCACGAACGGACGCTGTTGCAGGACGTGTACAGGGCAGGCGAGGGCTCGCATCGCGCGTATCTGGACGCGACCGGCGCACCGCCGGGACGCCGTCTGCATCACGCGGTGACGCTGGCGCTCGAGCGCCGTGTGTTTGCGCGCACGCCGCAGATCGTCGCGATCTCACGACGCGGCGCTCAGGAGATCGCCGACCGTCACGCCGTGCCGCCCGCGCGGCTGACCGTCGTCTACAACGGCGTCGACCTCGCCCGCTTCCATCCGCGGCTGCGCGCGGAGCACCGCGAGACCGCACGCAAGTCCACCGGGATTCCAACCGACGCTTTCACTGTGCTGTTCGCCGGCAGCGGCTTCGAGCGCAAGGGCCTCGCCACTGCGATCCGCGGCTTCGCCAAACTCCTGGACGCGGGTGCCCGGTTGATCGTGCTCGGACGCGGAGACGTGCCGTCCTACCAACGGCTCGCCGCCGAGCTTGGCGTCGGGGAGCGCATCGTGTGGCTCGGCGCGCGGCCGGACATCGAGCGCTGGTACGCCGCCGCCGATGTGCTGGTGCTGCCGACGCGCTATGAGCCGTTCGGCAACGTTCATCTCGAGGCGCTCGCCAGCGGGCTGCCGGTCGTCACCAGCCGCGTCGCGGGCGGTGCCGAGGTGGTGAACGACCGCTGCGGCGCGACCATTGCGCCTGACGACGCCGGCGGCCTGGCGCAGGCGCTCGAAGAGCTCCGGAGCCGGCCCGTGGCCGAGCTGCGCGACGCCGCCCGCGCGGCGGCCGAGCCGTATACGTTCGCGCGGCAGGTCGGCGCGCTAGAAGAGGTCTATCGTCGACTGAGGCGCAACCGCTGATTTTTCTTGAGCAAACGACACCGACAGCATAGACTGCGAGCGTGGGTCACCGACCCGCCGTCTTCATCGACCGCGACGGGACGCTGACGGAAGAGGTGGGCTACATCAACCATCCGTCCCGACTCCGGCTACTGCCGCGCTCGGCCGAAGCCATCCGTCGGATCAACGCCGCCGGACGCCCCGCCGTCGTCGTCACCAACCAGGCGGGGTTGGCGCGCGGATACTTCACCGCCGAAGTGCTGCGCGCCACGAACGAGGCGCTCGTGGAGCAGCTGAAGGACGCGGGCGCACATCTCGACGGCATCTATGTGTGCCCGCACCACCCGACCGAGGGCAAGCCGCCGTACCGCGCAGCGTGCGACTGCCGTAAGCCGGCCCCGGGGCTGCTGCAGCGCGCGGCGCTCGAGCTCGACCTCGATCTGACCGCATCGGTGATGGTCGGCGACAAGGCGAGCGATCTCGTGCCGGCGCGGACCGTCGGCGCGCGCGCGATCCTCGTGCTGACGGGTTACGGTCGGGGCGAGTGGGAATACCGTCGCGCGGAGCTGCCGGTCGCGCCCGACTACGTCGCCGGCGATTTGCTCGATGCGGTTCAGTGGGTGCTGTCGTGAGCAGCGGCCTCAACGCTCGGCTGCGCGCGCTCGTCGACGCCTTCCCGGGTAAGACGCTCGTCGTCGTCGGCGACCTGATCACCGACGAGTACCTCTATGGCAAGCCGGCGCGAATCTCACGCGAGGCGCCGGTGCTGATCCTGCGCTTCACCGAGCGCGAGGTGAGCCTCGGCGGCGCTGGCAACGCCGCTCACAACGTGCACGACTTCGCCGCGCGCGTCGTGCCGATCGGTGTGATCGGCAAGGACGCGGCGGGCGACGAGCTGCTCGCGCTGTTCCACGCCACCGGGATCCCGACCGACGGCATCGTTTCCGAGACCGGCCGCGTGACGCCGGTGAAGACGCGCATCATGGCCGGCGGCTATCAAGCCACGCGGCAGCAGGTGGTACGGCTCGATCGCGAGCCCGCGCACGAGCCGCAGCCGATCACCGAGGATGCGCTGCTCGCGCGGCTCACGTCGCTGGCGGCGCGCGCCGACGCCATCGTCATCTCGGACTACGGCTACGGAACGGTGACGCCGCGCGTGTTCGAGCGCATCCGCTCGATCGCCCGTCGCACGGGAGCCGTGGTCACCGTCGACAGCCGGTACGGGCTCCTGCGGTTCACCGGCGTGACCGCCGCCACGCCGAACGAGGCGGAGCTCGAACACCTGGCCGGTGGCCCCGCCGACGACGAGCGCGACGTCGAGAAGGCCGGCCGCCAGCTTCTCGAGCGTCTCGACGCCCGCATGCTGCTCGTCACGCGCGGCAGCCGCGGCATGGCGCTGCTCGAGCGCGACGGCGCCACGACGTTCATTCCGGTGCACGGCACCGATGAGATCGCCGACGTGACTGGCGCCGGCGACACCGTCATCAGCGTGTTCACGCTCGCGCTGGCGTGTGGGGCGCCGGCGCTCGACGCCGCGACGCTGGCCAACATCGCGGGCGGCATCGTCGTCATGAAGCGTGGCACGGCCACGGTCGCGCCCGGGGAGCTGCGCCAGTCGATCGGTGGCAGTTGACGGTAGCGGAGGCGGCGAAGCTCGCCGACCGCCTTCGAACCGACGGCAAGCGGATCGTCCTCGCCAACGGCTGCTTCGACCTGCTGCACGTCGGCCACGTTCGCTATCTCGAGGCCGCGCGCGCGCTCGGCGACGTGCTCTTCGTCGGCATCAACGGCGATGCGGCGGTGGCGCGCCTCAAGGGCGCGGGGCGGCCGCTCATGCCGGCCGCGGAGCGCACGGAGGTCCTCGGCGCGCTGCGCGCGGTCGACCACGTCGTCGTGTTCGAGGAGGACACGGCGGACGCGCTCGTCGCCGCGCTCCGGCCGGCGATTCACGCCAAGGGCACCGACTACACGCCCGAGACGGTGCCGGAGCGTGACACGGTGCGGCGGTGTGGCGGCAAGGTTGTGATCGTCGGCGATCCGAAGGATCACGCGACGCGCGACGCCATCCAGACGATCGTGGAGCGATTCGCGCGTGCCCGCTGAGCCGCGCGCCATTGCCCTCGTCAAGCTGTCGTCGCTCGGCGATGTAATCCACGCGCTGCCCGCGGCCGAGGCACTGGCCGCCGCGTTTCCGCGCACACGGCTGGCGTGGCTGGTCGAGCGCCGGGAATCCGCATTGCTGCGCAACCACCCTGCCGTCGACGACGTGATCGACGTCGATACGCGAGCGTGGCGCTCCGCGCGCACGCCGGCCCAGCTGCTGGCGGTCGTTCGTGGCATCCGGGCGCTCCGGCGGACACTGCTCGCGTCACGTTTTGACGTCGCCATCGACATGCAGGGCCTCGTGAAGTCGGGCGCGGTCGCGCGGGCGACGGGTGCGCCGTTGAGGATCGGCTTCGCCGCCGGCTGGAGCCGCGAGCGGCTCAATGCCCTGTTCACGACGCGTCGGGTGGCGCCGCCGCCGCAGGCGCGTCATGTGGTGGATCAGTACCTGGCGCTGCTGGAGCCGCTCGGCGTGAGCGTGCCGCCCGGGCGCGCGCGCTTCCGGCTGCCGACGCGCGCGGCAGCGGAGTCGCGCATCGACGATTTCTTCGTGGGCGTCGGCCTCAAGCCTCGGCATCGGCTCGTTGTGCTGAATCCGGGCGCCGGACGCGCGAACAAGCGCTGGCCGGTGGCGCGATTCCGGGCGCTTGCCGAGCGGCTCTGCCACGAGCAGGGGGCACAGGTGCTCGTGCTCTGGGGACCGCGCGAAGGCGAGGCCGCGCGCGCCATCGCCGAGATCGCGCCGCCGCGCCCGGCCCTCGCGCCGCCCACCGATCTCGACGAGCTCGCCGCGGTCGCGCGTCGCGCCTCGGTGATGGTGTCGGGGGATACCGGTCCGCTGCATCTGGCGGCTGCCGTCGGCACGCCGTGCGTCGGTCTGTACGGCCCGACGTCGGGCACGCGGAACGGCCCTTATGGCGCTGGTCATCACGTGATCGCTGCGCCCGACGGAAAAATGCCCGCACTCGAGGTGACGCCGGTCCTCGACGCGGTGCTCGAGGTGTTGGCGCGATGACCGGCTCAAGAGCGCGGTTGTCGGTCGTGCTCGTCACGCGCAACGAGGAGGAGCGTCTGCGCGCGTGCCTCGAGTCCGTCGCGTGGGCCGACGAGATCGTCGTCGTGGACGCGGAGTCCGAGGACAAGACGGCGACGATCGCGCGCGAGTTCACCGACCGCGTCGTCGTGCGGCCCTGGCCCGGCTACGCCATCCAGAAAAACTACGCGATCGACCTGGCGACGGGAGATTGGGCGCTCTCGCTCGACGCCGACGAGGTCGTGTCCGCCGAGCTCGCCACCGAGATCGGCCACGTGCTCGCGGCCGACGGCCCGGCCGACGGCTACGCGGTGCCGCGGCGCAATATCTTCTGGGGGCGGTGGGTCCGTCACGGCGGACTCTATCCGGATCACCAGGTGCGGCTCTTTCGTCGCACGCGCGGCCGATTCAACGCGCTCGCCGTTCACGAATCGGTGACCGTTCAGGGCCGCGTCGAGCGGCTCGTCGGACATGTCGAGCACCGCTCGTATCGCGACCTCAGCGATTTCCTGCTCCGCGCCGACCGCTACGCCACGCTCGCCGCCGAGGAAGCGGTGGCTCGGGGACGTCGCGTCGGCATCGCCGACTTCGTGCTCAGACCGGTCGGCCGCTTTCTGGGCATGTACGTCGTGCGCCGCGGCTTCCTCGACGGCTGGAGGGGGTTCCTTCTGGCCAGCCTCTATGCGTACTATGTGCTGATTCGCACGGCGAAGATCTGGGAGAGGACGGACGCGTGATGGTCGGCAGAGAGCGTGTGCTGTCGGGAATGCGACCGAGCGGGCGGCTGCACCTGGGCAATTACCTCGGAGCGCTCGCCAACTGGGTCAAGCTGCAGGACTCATACGAATGCTTTTACTTCTCCGCCGACTGGCACGTGCTCACGGACCGGCTCGACACCGCGCAGGTTCCGCAAAACACCATCGAGATGGCCGCGGACTGGCTGGGCGCGGGCCTCGATCCCGAGCGCTCGACGCTGTTCATCCAGTCGCTGGTGCCTGAGCACGCCGAGCTGCACCTGCTGTTTTCGATGGTGACGCCGGTGTCGTGGCTCGAGCGCGTGCCGACGTACCGCGAGCGGATCGAGCAGCAGGAGATCACCTCGCCGTCGTACGGGCTCCTCGGCTATCCGCTGCTGCAGTCGGCCGACATCCTCATGTACAAGCCGAAGTGGGTGCCCGTCGGCATCGATCAGGCGCCGCACGTCGAGCTCACGCGGGAGGTCGCGCGCCGCTTCAACAACGCATTCGGCGAGGTCTTTCCCGAGCCCGACGTCAAGCTGACCGAGATCCCGAAGGTGCCGGGCACCGATGGCCGCAAGATGTCGAAGTCGTATGGCAACGACATCGAGCTGGCCGATGCGCCGGACGTCATCCGCGCGAAGATCCGGCCGATGGTCACGGACCCCGCGCGCAAGCGGCGCTCGGACCCTGGTAATCCGGACATCTGTCCGGTCTTCGACCTGCACAAGATCTTCACGCCGCCCGACGACCGCGAGTACTGTGCGACGAACTGCCGCACCGCGGGGTTCGGCTGCCTGGATTGCAAAGAGATTCTGCTCAAGCACATGGTCCCGCCGCTGCAGAAGATCCGTGAACGGCGTCAGCAGTTCATCGAGAAGCCCGATCGCATCGTGGAGATCCTGCACGAAGGCAGCCGCCGCGCCCGTGCGGTGGCCGGTCGCACGATGGAGGAGGTGAGGTCTGCGGTGCATTTGACTCCATGATGGACACCGAGCTCAGGCTTCGCGTCGGAAGCTTCGAAGGCCCGTTCGACCTGCTCCTGCACCTCTGTCGCACCAATGAAATCGACCTCGCGGCGCTGCCTGTGCGCACGATCACCGACCAGTACCTGGCGCACCTCGAGGCGGTGGAGTTTCGTGATCTGGAGACGGCCGGCGCCTATCTCGTGATGGCGGCCACCCTCATCTATCTGAAGTCCAAGCTGCTGGTGCCGCCCGACGAGACGGAGGAGCAGCTCGACGACGAGGGTTTGCAGCTGCGGCAGGAGCTCGAAGAGCGGCTGCGCGAGTACTCGCGCGTCAAGATGCAGGGCGCGTGGCTGGCCGCTCGCGAGGCCGAGATGGCCCTCATCTGGGGCCGCCCCGGCGCGATGCTGCCGAGCGTCGAGGACTTGCCGCTCGAGGATCTCAGCGTCGATTGGCTCACGCGGGCGATGAATCGCCTCATCGACGAGCAGCGGCGGGCGCGCCCGCGCGACGTGGAGGTCAATCCACCGTCGGTGCTCGAGCGCATGAGCGAGATCCTGTCCGTCCTGCGCGACACGTGGTCGCTGCTCTTCAGCTCGCTCACCGGCGGCGAGCGCAAGCGCTCGGAGATCGTGGTGACGCTGCTGGCGGTGCTGGAGCTGGTGCGGCAGGGCCGGATCAAGACGCAGCAGACGGAGCTGTTCGGGGACATCGTGATCGAACGCCAGGCCGCGGGGGCCGAGGGGGAGGCGCCGAGTGCCCAAGCCGATTGACGTGGTCGAAGCGCTGCTGTTCGCGTCCGACGTGCCGCTCGAGCCCGAGCGCATCCGCGAGGTG
Source organism: Candidatus Rokuibacteriota bacterium (assembly GCA_036802765.1). Taxonomy (GTDB): domain Bacteria; phylum Methylomirabilota; class Methylomirabilia; order Rokubacteriales; family CSP1-6; genus AR12. The sequence continues at coordinate 358 of DAIRVP010000007.1, read as the reverse complement.
CTCGATCTCGAGAACGTAGCGGCCGTCCGCGAGCTGGTCGGCGAGCTGATCGCGCGCTACGAGGCCGAGGAGCGTGGGCTCGCGATCATGGAGGTCGGCGGCGGCTGGCGCATGGTCACCCGCCCCGAGCTGGCTCCGTGGCTCGTGCGTTTGGCCCGCGCGCGCACGCGCGTGCGCCTGTCGCGCCCGGCGCTGGAGACGCTGGCGATCGTCGCGTACAAGCAGCCGGTGTCTCGGCCCGAGATCGACGCCGTGCGTGGCGTGAACTCCGATGCCACCCTCGACAACCTCCTCGAGCGGCGTCTCATCCGCATCGCGGGACGCAAGGAGGCGCCCGGCCGGCCCTTCGTGTACGAGA
>DAIRVP010000006.1:13040-61449 GCA_036802765.1 Candidatus Rokuibacteriota bacterium | reverse complement strand
CGACGTTCACGATTCCGAACTGGTCGTTGAACATCCAGCGCAGCATGATCGCGGCGATGACCGGCGCCACCATCAGCGGCATCAGGAGCACCGTCTGGACGAGCTTCTGACCCCGGAACGGGCGATTGAGCAGCAAGGCCAGCGCCAGGCCTAGCACCAGCGAGGCGCCGACACTCACGATCATGAAGACGAACGTGTTCGGCAGCACGATCGTGAGGAACGCGCGGTCGGTCAGCACCGCCGAATAGTGCGCGAGTCCCACCCACGTCTTCTTCGGGTCGTAGAGCGTCCAGTCGCGGAACGACGCGTTGGCCCCGATGACGATGGGGACGACTTGAAAGAGCAGGAGAATCGCGGCTGCCGGCGCGATGAGCAGCAGCATGAAGCGATCCTGCTCGGACAAGCGCCGCCGCGCGGGGGGCATCATGTGAAGCTGGATTGTAGCGCGACGGCCTCGGTAGGATGATGGAATGCATGCCATGCACTATCACTTCTCGGGAGTCGGCGGCGCGGGCATGAGCCCGCTCGCGCGCCTGATGCGCGCCCGCGGTCACGCCGTGCAGGGTTCCGACCGTGCATTCGACGCCGGGGGTAATCGCGAGGCCGCGCAGGCGCTGCGAGCGGCCGGCGTCGATCTCGTCCCTCACGACGGTAGCGGGATCAGTGCCACCATCCAGCGGTTCGTGTTTTCCACCGCCGTCGAGGCAGAGACGCCGGAGATGCGCACCGCGCGCGCGCTCGGGCTGACGACGGTGGCGCGCCCGGCGCTCCTCGCCGAGCTCGTCAATACGGCGCATCCGGGCGTGGCGGTCAGCGGCACCAGCGGCAAGAGCACCATCACGGGCATGATCGCGTGGCTGGCGCGCGAGTCGGGCACGGCGGCGGCCGTGATCGGCGGCGCCGCGCTGGTCGGCGAGGGGGGTGGCGGCTGTCTGGTGACCGGTCCCGTCGACGGTCCGGTCGTCGCCGAGGCGGACGAGTCGGACGGCACGCTCGTTGGATATCGTCCGGCGCTGGGGCTGATTCACAACATCAGCCGCGATCACACCGAGCTCGAGCCGCTGCGAAAGCAATTCGCGACGTTCGCCGCGCAGTGCGCGCGTGTGTTCGTCAACGCCCGCTGCGCCGAGGCGTCCGCGCTCGGCCGCAACGTAGGCGCGACGTCCTACGGCATCGCCGACGGCGCGGATGCGACGGTGACACCGCGAGCGCACGACGACGCCGGTCGCGCCCGCGGCCTGCTGCGCTGGCGTGGCGCGAACCTGACGCTCGATGTGCCGCAGCCCGGGCTGCACAACCTCGAGAACGCCGCGGCGGCGGCGCTGATCGCGCTCGAGCTCGGCATCGGGCCGGTGGTCATCGAGCGCCTGTTGCCGCGGTTTCCCGGCGTCGCGCGCCGCTTTGAGCGCATCGGCGTGAGCACGGCCGGCATCCGGGTCATCGACGACTTCGCGCACAACGCCGAGAAGATTCGCGCGGCGGTGAGCACCGCGCAGGCGTCGGCTCCTCGGCTCGTGGCGGTGTTCCAACCGCACGGCTTCGGCCCTGCGCGCTTCCTGCGCGGCGAACTGCGCGAGCTGTTGCCCGCGTTGCTGCGCCCCGCCGACCGATTCTGCTACGCGGAGATTTTCTACGCGGGCGGGACCGTCACGCGAGACCTGTCGAGTCGCGATCTCGCTGGGGACATCGGCGTGGCGTATGCCGCTGACCATCCGGCCGTGGTGCGATGGGTCGCCGGCGAAGCGCGGGCCGGCGACACGGTGCTCCTGATGGGCGCGCGCGATCCCGAGCTGCCGCGCCTGGCCCGCGCGATTCTCGCTGTTCTGCCGTGACCTGCGGCCGAGGGGTCAGTGCTTGGCCGGGCTCCAGATGCCGACGCCGCCGAAGCGCTCGGGCGTGATGCGCGTGATGAACCCCGGCTGATTGCGATACTGCGCCGGCGGGAACTCGACGTTCGGACCGAGATAGCGGCGCGCGAGCTTCTGAAGCAGGGGAACGGCGCCTCCCTCGGTGACACGGGCGCGCCCGTACACCACGACGTATTCGCGCAAGCCCATCGGGCTCAGGGTGTTGGCCAGCATGGACAGCGCGACGCGCGAATCGGTGCGAACGTTCTTCGTCTTGCGCCGCTCGCCCATGTGCCCGATCACGAACTCGTCGCCTTCGACGTCGACCCACACGACCGTCACCTGAGGGCCGCCATCTGCGTTGAGCGTCGTGAGATGGGCGAACGGCGCCGTGTCGACGACCGTTCGCACCGCATCTGGAATCCTCATCGAGTCCTCCTCTGAAGGGTCAGCGCACGGCGCGCAGGAAGGCGCCGACGGCGGCGTTGTAGGCCGCCGAGTAGATCGCCGGCGAGTAATGACCGCCGCCCTCGAGCACGATCAGCTTGGCGCCGGGGATGGCCGAAGCGAGCTCCTCCGAGTAGAACTGCGGCGTGATCATGTCGTCGCGCGCGACGATGACGAGCGTCGGCACGTGAATCTGCAGCAGCCGCGACCGACGGTCGTGGCGCAGGATCGCGTCGATGCGGTTGACCATGACCTCCACCGGCGCGCTGGTCTCGACGGTGACACGGTGCAGCTCGGTGAGGAACTCGTCGTTCTCGCTCACCCACTTCGGCGTCGTCTGCACCAACGACGACGCCTTGAGATACGCTTCCACGCCCGAGTCGAGCAGGGTCTGCTTACGGCTCTCGAACATCCGACGAAAGTACGGATCGGGCCCCGCCCACGTGGCGCTCAGCACGAGGCTGCGGAGCCGCTCGGGGTGCTCGGTGGCGATCACCTGGCCGATGGCGCCGCCGGTCGAATGGCCGACGAAATGTGCGCTGTCGATGCCGAGCGCGTCCATGAGGCGGAGCGTGTCGTCGGCCATCTGCTCGACCGAATAGTGGATGCGCGAGTGCGTGCTGCGCCCGGCGCCGCGGTGGTCGTGGACGATCGTCCGAAAGCTCTTCGAGAACTCCGACACCTGCGAGATGAAGAACGCGCCGCTGCCGGCCAGCCCGGGCACGAGCACGAGCGGCGGCCCCTCGCCCTTGTCTTCGTAGTAGATGTCGGCGTCGCCGATGGAGACGCTCGGCATGATCAGCTCGGCGTGCTAGGCACGCGTGTCATTCATTCCCATCGCGCGCTCGACGGCGACGACGTCGGCAGGCCGCGCGAACGGCTCCGGCGCGCGCTCGCCCGCCATGCGCGGCCGTCCGATCGCCTTGAAGAAGTCTTCGAGGCCGTGCGGCGTGATCAGCCACATCATGACGAGATCGTCGTCGCCGTCGTTGACGATCTCGTGCTTGACGTCGTAGCCGAGAAAGCACGCGGTGCCGGGCATGAGCGGGTGTTTCGCACCGTCGACGACCACGTGGCCGCGACCGCGGAAGCAGATCTGCAGCTCGATCTGATCCGCGTGCGAGTGCTCGCGCACGCGGCCGCCCGGCGCGATCGTCTGATAGCCCATCGACAGCGCGGGAAACCGCGTGAGATCGGGCGTGAGCGTTGGATCGGCGTGACCGTTCGCGGGAACCGGCTGCCAGTACGATGGGCCCTCGTCGGGTTGAACGACGACGGCGTGTCCTCGAGGCGCGACGCTCATGCTCATGGTAGCCTCCGCCCCGCAAGTGTACCGTAGCGACCCGAGGGAGGCGCCCATGGTGACCAAGACCTTCCCCGTCTTCGATTGCGACAGCCACATCGTCGAGCCTCCCGAGATCTGGGATGAGTACGTGCCCGCACGAGTCCGGACGTGGGCGAAGACCCAGTTTCACTTTCACACCGACACCGACACGCTGCTGATCAACGGACGCGCGGTGCCCGCCTCGCGCGAGCGGGCCAATGCCGCAGAGGTCGGCTGGCCGCGGTGGAACAAGAAGGAGATCGGCCGCCTGACGCCTGGCACCGAGGAGTGGAAGGCCCGCTTCGGCCGTCTCAAAGGATGTCGCGACCCGCACGCTCGCCTGCGAGACATGGATGCGCTGGGCACCGATCAGGTCATGCTGTTTCCCTCGTGGTTCGTGCGCCTGGCTCTCGTCCGCGATCCCGAGGCGGCGCGCGTGCTCGCCACTGCCTACAACGACTGGGTCGACGATTACGCGGCTGCCGATCGGCGGCGGCTCTTTCCGTGCGCCGTGCTGCCGATCCAGAGCGTGGAGCACTCGATCGAGGAGTTGCGCCGCGTGGCACGAAAGGGCTTCAAGGCGGCGGCGGTGCGTCCCTGCTTGTGGAACGGGCGGTATCCGACGCTGCCGGAGTTCGATCCGCTATGGCGCGAGTTCGAGGAGTTGGGCGTCGTGCTCGCGATGCACACATTTCCGTCGCGGGAGGCGCTCACGCCCGAGTGGGCGCAGCGTATCGCCCAGACGCGCGGCGCCGGCACCGGGCTGCTCTTCACCGACGAGGCGGTCGTCTACTCGCCGGGCCAGTTCATCAGCAACATCGTCTTCGCCATGGAGCCGACCATCGATGCCAGTGAGTCGCTGGGCTTCATCATGGAGGCGATGACGTGGCTGACGACGGTCCTCATGACCGGCTGGCTGGAGAAGTTCCCGCGGCTGAAGTGCGCCGTGCTCGAGTCGAACGCGACATGGCTGCCGATGGTGCTCGGGCGCAGCCGCAACTTCCTCGACCTCTACGCCTTTCAGCGCGGCCGCGAGCGGACGATCGCCGATCCTTACGAGACGTTCTATCGCCGCTGCTTCATCGCGTTCGAAAGCGACGAAGTGCCGGTCTACCGGATGTGGGACCTCTACGAGAACGTCGGCATCTGGTCATCCGACTATCCGCATCACGACGCCGAGGACGTCTGGGAAGCGCTCGAGGCGATGGCGAAGTTCGCGGTGCCGGAGCCGGCGCAGAAGAAGCTCCTCGGCGAAAACGCACGGCGGCTTTACGGCATCGAGCCGGTGCTCGTGGTGAGAGAACGGATCGCGGACTTTCGGCCCGAGATCCTGGCCTGGTAGCGGCTCAGTAGCCGGGCTCGTCCAGCAGCGGAAACGCGCTGGTGATGCGCGGGGTCGCGACCACGGGCGCGCCTTGGTGCAGATACGTCGCGTCGAGCTCTTTCCAGCGCGACACGCCGAGCAGCGCCAACGCGATGCGGATCTCGTCCTCGAGCAGCTCCATCACGCGCACGCAGCCCGGCGCCGCGGCGGCGGCGAGGCCGATGCACGGCATGCGGCCCATGCCGACCAGGTCGGCGCCGAGCGCCATCGCCTTCACGACGTCGGTGCCGCGCTGGAACGCGCCGTCCACGATAATGCGCGCGCGCCCCGCGACCGCCTGAACGACCTCGGGCAGCACGTCCGTCGAGCCGCGGCCGTGATCGAGCTGGCGGCCGCCGTGATTGGAGACGTACACGACGTCCACGCCGTGCTCGCAGGCGAGCGCGGCATCCTCTGCCGTCGCGATGCCTTTGAGGATCAGCGGGATCGTGTGCGTGTCCTTGAAGCGCTTGATGTGATCCCAGGAGAACGCGGCCTGGAAGTCGTGGCCGGTCGCTCGCTGGCGCCACGGCTTGACGAAGCGGCGCGCAAGATCACGCTCGCGGCGACTGTAGCTCGAGGTGTCGACGGTGATCGCGAACGCGGCGTAACCGTTGTCGACGGCACGGCGCACCCAGTCATCGACGAACGCGTCGTCCCCACGGACGTAGAGCTGGAAGATGCGGAAGTTGTCGGCGGCCTTGGCCACGGCCTCGAGCCCGGGATTGCACACGCTCGACAGCATCTGCGGCACGCCGAACTCGGCCGAGGCCTGCGCGGCGGTGGCGCCTCCTCCCGGCGTGAACGACTCGACCGAGCCGATCGGAGCGAACATGACCGGGATCCGCACGGGTCGCCCGAGAAAGGTCGAGCTCGCGTCGACTTTCGAGACATCCCTGAGCACGCGCGGCCGGAACGCGATCGAGTCCAGCGCGAGCCGGTTTCGGCGCAGCGTCGTCTCGGTCTCCGCGCCGCCCACCAGGTAGTCCCACTCGCCGGCAGGCAGGCGGTTCTTCGCGTGACGGACGATCTCGTGCTGCGTCTGGAATCGGTCCTCGAGGCCTGAGCCCATGGCCCCAGAGAATAGCAGACGCCGACCGCGTGCTACGCTAGCGCCCCCATGGACTCCTCCCGCCCGTTCGCCGGCATCGAAGTCGTCGAGTTCGGCCAGTTCATCGCCGTCCCGTTCTGCGCGCAGTTGCTCGCCGAGGGCGGCGCGCACGTGATCAAGATCGAGGCGCTCGAGGGAGATCCGGTGCGGCAGCTCACGCCGCTGCCCGGCGGTGACACGCGCCATTTCCTGTCACGTAACCGTGGCAAGCGCTCGCTGCCACTCGATCTGCGTCACCCGCGCGCGAAGGCGGTCATCGATGCGCTGCTGGCGCGCGCCGACGTCGTGCTGACGAATTTCCGTCCGGGGCTCGCCGAGGAATTCGGCCTCGATGCCGCCTCGCTCGCGCCGCGCTTTCCGCGGCTCGTCGTCGGCAACGTCAGCGCGTTCGGCCGCCACGGCCCGGACGCGCAGCTTGCCGGGATGGACCTCGTCGTGCAGGCCCGGACGGGGTTGATGGCGTCCCTCGGGAAAGTGCGCGACGGCGTGCCCGCGAGCGGCGAGGCGCCCGTCGCCGACTACATCTGCGCGCTGTCGCTCGCATTCGGCATCTCATCCGCGCTGCTGCGCCGCGAGCGCACCGGCCGCGGCGGCGAGGTGAGCGCGGCGCTGATGATGGCCGCGCTCGTGGCCCAGAACAACTCCATGGTGCGCGTCGAGTCGATCGACGGAGCGGTGCACGCCGATGTGCGCGGGCAGCTCGCCCACATGCGCCGGGCCGGCCGATCGTTCGAGGAGCAGGACGCGACGGTCGCGTCGGCGCGGACGCCCTCGATGCTCGAGGTGTACTACCGCACGTACGCCACGAAGGACGACGTCGTCGGCGTCGCATGCGTGAGCCCTGGCCTGCAGCGCGCGTTCATGGACGTGCTCGGGCTGAAAGACGAGGGACCCAAGACCGGCGATCGCGCGACGCTGCAACGCTACTACGCCGAGCTCGGCGCGCGCTGCGAGGCGGTGATGGCCTCACGCGCCGCGAGGGAGTGGAAGGCCGTGTTCGATGCCCGGGGTGTGCCCGGTGCCGCCGTGCGCTTCTCCGTCGAGCTGTTCGACGACGAGCAGGCGCGGGCCAACGGCTTCTTCCACGACCTGCCGCATCCGGCCCTCGGCCCTGTCCGGGTTCTCGCTCCGCCCGTCAAGATGGACGGCGATGGCTTTCAGCCCGGCGCTCCGCCGCCGGCGTTCGGGTCGGCGACGCGTGCGATCCTCGGCGAACTCGGCTTCGACGCGGCCGCGATCGATGCGCTCGTCGCCGCGAAGGTGACGCGCGCGAGCTAGTCTCGCGGAGAATCGAGGGGCGCCACGCCTTCGCTGAGAGCGTGAAAGGGCGGCGGCGCGCCGTCGCGCCAGCGGTCGGGGACGATGCCGAACGCCTCGATGAAGCGCTGCCAGCCGCTCGCGAACGTGATCGTCATGCCGAGGTCGAGAATCTGCTCGTCGCTGAAATGCGAGCGCAGCTGCGCGTAGAACGTCTCCTCCACCGTCGGGTTGTCGGCGGTGAGCCGATCGGCAAGCCGCAGCGCGGCCTTGGTCCGCTCCGGCAGATCCGAGGCTTCATAGTCGGCGAGCTTCGCCACCAGCGTTTCGGACGCGCCCCGGCTCACGGCCGAGGACGATCGCGCGAGGCTTCAGTGCACGCAGTGGTTGTTCCAGGCGAGCTTCACGCGCACCAGCTCGAACAGCTCGGGCTCGATGCTGGACCCCCCGCCGTAGATGTAGCGGATGAAGCCCCACGTCGCGTCGAGCAGGCCCGGGCGCCGGGCCATGGTCAGAAAGAGGTTGTCGTCTTTGTACGCGTTCGTGTACCAGCGATCGAGCATTCGCTGCAGGTGCTCGTTGAGCTCGTCGCGACGCGCCTTGGGCAGCCGTCCCCGCTCGTTGGCCACGCCGACATCATACGACCTCTGTGCAGGCTGAGCCGCGCGGGGCTCAGTCGAGAAGATCGAAGCCGACGAGCATCGAGAGCTCGCGCAGCGCAACGTCGGGATCGCTAACCTTGATGGTGTGCAGGCCGAGCGCGCGGGCGGACTTGAGGTTCAGACCGATGTCATCGAGGAACGCGGTCTCGGCGGGCGCGACGCCGAGCTCGCGGCACGCCAGCTGATAGATGCGAGGATCGGGTTTCCGCATGCCGACCAACTGCGACTCGATCACCACGTCGAAGTGTGGACGCAGCCGATGCGGGCCCGGCTCCGCCTCCTCGCGCGCCCAGTTGTTCGTCAGCGCGCCGACCCGCAGACCAAGGCCGCGCAGCCGAGCGATCGCGCGCAGCATCTGCGGCCGCTCGCGCCCCGCATCCGCGATGTAGCGCATGAGCCGCCGCCCGTCGACGGCGACGCCGTGGGCGCGGCAGTCCGCCTCGAAGGGGGCACACCAGGCCTCGACCGTCAGCTCACCGCGCTCCAGGCGCGACCATGCGCCGGCCTCACCCGAGGCGACAACGGCGCGATTGATGGCGTCCGGCGTAAGGCCGTGATCCCGCTCGTAGCGCGCGATCGCGTGGAGCGGCGAATCCTGCACGACACCGCCGATGTCGAAGAGAACACCCGCGATCCGGGCCACTGCGCCTAGCGGACGGACGCGCGAAACGCCTGCGCGGCGAACGGCTCGGCGGGAACGTCGCGGAGCGCGACGTCCACGCGCAGCGCGCGCAGACCGTGCACGCCCTGGAGCTCTTCGAGCTCCAGCTCTTCGATCCCGCCCGTGACGTATCCGAGGTGGCGCAGGTACTCGATGTAGCCGCGGTACTCGGCGGCCTCGGCGGCGTGTCCGTACACGATGGCCAGCTTGCCGGGCTGCGTGACGCGCTCGGTCCTGCCCTTGATCAGCGCCTTGTCGATCCGCTTCTTGACGATCTCGTACCGGATGTCGTACGCGCCGTCTACGTCGAACCGCTTTTCGTCGAAGCGGAAGCGAATCGACAGCGGCGCGTGCTGCACCAGCACCAGGTGCGTGGTCTCGAGCGGCAACGGCAGCTCGGCGGTCAGGCGGTCGGCGCGCGCGGCCACGCCGCACGCGACCATCAGCTGCCAGATGCGCAGGCTCTTGAGATAGAGCGGATCGAAGCGGCCGTCCTCCACCAGCGAAGCGCCGACGTAGATCTGGTGATCGACACCGTCGGTCTTCTGCTTCTCGAAGTAGTGCGGATAGATGTCTTGCGCTGCCTGTTCCTCGAGGTCGAGGTACGACGAGATCGTGTCCGCGATGCGGGTCACGCTCTCCTCGAACACGCGGCGCTGGCTGTACACGGCGCCAAGCCGCGGATCGAGCGCGCCGCGATAGGCCTCGATGGCGCCGCGCACGGCTTCGCCAAAAGTGCCCAGGTGATCGAACAGCGACTCCACGTCCGCGCGCAGGAAGGCGACGATGCCGGTCTCATCGCCAGCCGCCACGCCCTCACGGATCTGATCGGCGTGCCGCTCCACGCGATAGCGGAGCTGGTCGAGCGCCGGAAGGCGGCGCGCCTTGTAGGCGACGTCGACGACTTCTCGCGCGAGAGAGAGCTGTGTGAGCAGGTCTGCCTGGATCGCGCGCTCGCGCTGCACGGACGAGCCGCGGATATCGGAGAGCGCGTACAGCGGATACACATTTTCGAAGACGATCGGCTGCAGCTCCGACGCTGCGGAATTACCCGAGAGCTCCAGGCTGTCGAGCACGGCCTTGCGGAAGCGCCACTCGACCACCGGATGGATCGCGGTGAAGCGCTCCTTGATCTCGGTCTGCACGCGGGCATTGAACTCGTCCATGCTGCGCCGGACCGCCATCGCGAACAGCGGCACCACCTCGTTGAGCTTCGGGAGGTGCGTGGAATCCAGGTCGTCGGGCGTCGACGAGCCCAGCTCTAATGTGCCGATGACGCGGCCCTGATAGTGCAGCGGCGCGACGACCAGGGTGCGGACGCCCGAGGCGAGGACGGAGTCCTCGACCGGCGTCCGATTGGGCATGGTGGCGAGATCCTGCACGATGATCGGTCGACCGCTCTGCACCACCCGCGCATAGAGCGTCCCCGCGAACTCCGAGATCTTGTGATGAGCGGAGTCGGCGAAGATGCAGGAGTGCTCGTGCGACGAGAAGTCGTTGAGGATGAGCACGCGCTCTCCCTCGATGGCCCCGATGCCGAGCTTGAGGTTGGGCCGGCGGAACAGCGTGCGCAGCCGTGCCTCGACGCCGCAGAAGCGCTCTTTCGAGACGATCGACTCCCGATCGATGAGGTCGCGCTTGAGCGCGGAAAGCACTTCCTGGTCGGTGGTCTCGCCGGCCTTGATGATGGTGAACCCGCGGAGCACGAAGCGATCCGACGGAAGCAGGTCGCTCAGCTCGCTCATCCCCTCGGCGTCAAGCAGATTGGCTTGCACCCGCTGCCGGATGTCGACGGGTAGCTGCGGCAGTGGCCCCTTGGCCTCGACGTCCACGAACGTCCAGTCGAAGATCAGCTTGAAGTGGCGGTCCAGGCCCGTGTCGGGATCGGGCACGGTCAGGATCAGCGGATTGTCCAGCTCGACGTCGATGGCGTACATCCGGTGCAGCACGAGTGCGTATGCATAGGCCCGGCGCATGACGGCCACGAGCGAGGCGTCGAGGTTGACGCGTCCCTTCAGCCGCCAGTCCTCCGTCATCAACAGACGCTCCATCGGAGGCGTGGCATAGAAGCCGTGGAGCTGGAACGGGACCATCGCGGCGCCGAAGTAGTTGTCGCGCGTCGCCGGCGGGAATGCCGCGGCCATCAGCAGATCGAGGAGGTCCTCGTGGCGCTCAAGCAGCGCACAGTCAGTGAGCGGCCCGAGGAGCTCAGGTGCCTTCGCGACCTCTTCGGTGATGACGCGGGCGACGGCGCCCTTGGCCGAGTCCTTGCCCGCCAACCGCGTCCAGAAGTCGATGACCGGCTTCAGCGACAGCTCGGTTCTGAACGGCAGACCGTGCAGGTCGTTGGCCAGCGCCGCCTGTAGATCGGTCGAGCCGGTACGGCCGAATAGGATGTCGTCTTGCGTGGACATATCGTCGATTCTACCGCCCAAAGAAACCGCCAGCCGGGCGCGCGTGCGCGTGCCAGTGGTCCGGGATGTTGCGCATGTGTTGGTCGAGCCAGTGTTCGCCGATCTGCCGCTGTGCCACGTTCTTCAGATGCGCCAGCATGTGGGAAAGATGCTCCTCCGGCGGCTCGACCCCATGGCGGCGCCAGACGACCATCGGAGTCTCGCAGATCTCACACTCGGCGATCCAGCAGATCTCGTCCTCGTGGAACCACGGTGTGATTCGCTCCGCCCGGCACAGCATGCAATCGGACGCCATGCCAGCGACTGTACCGCGTTCTGTCAGAGCGGCCGTACAGGCAAACAGAGGTCACACCGGAACGCCCCCTTCTTGCTGTCCACACTCGGGTCGCCGCGATACAGCTCGTAGCACGGCCGATCGTCCGGCTGGTAGCCGCTCGACGGGAGCCACGACGCGAAGACGGACCGCCAGGCATCCACGATCTGGTGGGCGGTGCCGATGAACCCCGCGACCGCGTAGGCGCCCCCGGGAACGTCCATCCGTTCGACGAGACGGTCCGCTGGGAGGTCGTGCGGCACCACCACGCAGGCGTCGTACCGAGATTTGTCGGGCGGCGTGATGGCCGGGTCGTCGTACGCGATACCCAGCTTGTCGTTCTTCTCGAGGCCGTGCGCCTCGACCCAGTGCATGAGCCGCTGCCACAGCTCGGGGATCCCGCGCGGGCCGAATGGGCCGACGTAGCGCATGTAGGCGACGTGGTACGTGGGCTGCTGCTGCACCTGGATATTCATGGCGCCCTCCTTGCTGCCACGGTGCCCCGACGTGCGGCCGCGTGCTTTGCCGCCCTTGCGAACTTGTTTGCGCGGCTTGCGCTGGAGGCGTCGCCGCCACCGCGCGGCACCGCCGGCGCGCCATGCCGTGGCGGTCATCCCGAAATGCGCTCGAAAGGCTCGAGCGAACGTCGCGGCAGAAGCGAAACCGTGATCGAGCGCTGTCTCGAGCACGCTCGCGTCGTGACGCGAAAGCAGTACCGCAGCCGCGCGCTCGAGCCGGACGCGCTGGATGAAGCCGAAGAGTGTCTCGCCAGTCACGGCTCTGAACACGCGGTCGAAGTGAAATGGCGAGAACGTGGCGATGCGGGCGAGCTCGGCGAGCGTCAGCGGCTCGGCCAGATGCCGGCGGACATGGTCGATGACGCGGTTGACGCGCCTGTCGTACTCGAGTCGGCCGGCGTCGCGCACTGCGCCGCGCTCAGTACTTGTTGGCGATCGGCAGCTCGTCGGCCGGAAACAGCGTGATGATCTGCGCGCCGGCCGGGGTCACGATCACTTCTTCCTCGATGCGGGCGGCCGAGGTGCCGTCGGTTGCGGGGCAGTACGTCTCGACAGCGAACATCATGCCTGCCTGCAGCTCCATCGGATCATCGAATGAGTTCAACCGGCTGATGATCGGCCGCTCGTGCAGGCCGAGGCCGATGCCGTGGCAGAAGTTGAGACCGAAGGCGGCCATCTCGCTCTCGAAGCCGATCTCCTGCGCTTTTGGAAACGCGCGGGCGATCTTGTCCGTGGCCACGCCGGGCTTGATCAGCGCGATCGCCTCGTCCATCCACTCACGTGCTTTCTTGTAGGCGACGATTTGCGGCTTCGTCGCACGGCCGACGGAGAACGTCCGGTAATAGCAGGTGCGGTAGCCGACGAAGGACATGATGATGTCGAAGAACGCCTGGTCACCGGGGCGGATGATGCGGTCGGTGAAGTTGTGCGGGTGGGGGCTGCATCGCTCGCCGGAGATCGCGTTGATCGCCTCGACGTTGTCGGAGCCCATCTCGTAGAGCCGCTTGTTCGCCAGGGCCACGATCTCGTTTTCGCGCGCGCCCGGCTTGAGCGCCTCGAAGATGTCCTGGTACACGCCATCGACCATGGCCGCGGCCATGTTCAGCAGCGTCAGCTCGTCCTGGCTTTTGAGCATCCGGGCCTCGAGCATCACCTGCTGACCGTCGCGAACCTCGATCCCGAGCTCCTGGAGCGCGAACAGAAACGGCGGCTCGACCACGTCGATGCCGAGCGGCATGCCGGCCACGCCCTCGGCCTGCAGAATGTCGCGGATCTCTTGGGCGGCGCGCTTGAAGAGCCCGGCCTTCGGGGACACCGCGCCGCGCATGCCGACCATGCCCGCCAGCGACTGCCGCTCCGGAATCTGCGGCGCATACAGGCGATGATGCCGAGCCGCGGAGCCGAAATCCCAGACCCACGGCTCGCCGTTGCCGGTGAGCAGACACCAACGCGTGAGCTTGTCGCGCGCCCATTCACCGATGACGGTGCCGGACAGATACCGGATGTTGTACTGATCGAACACCAGCACGCCGCCGAGCCCGGACTTCGCGAGCGCCTGGCGTGCGCGACCGAGGCGATACGCGTGCAGACGCTTGAAATCCACGCGTTCCTCGAAGTCGACTTGCATGTGTCCAGGAGCCTGTAACGGCCGGTCCCAGCGGTGACGCGGGTCGACGTCGGCGGCGGTGACCGGGCGCGGATCGAGGGCGGGCTTGCGCGGCATGGCGGGTCCTCCGTTGGTTGGCTACTCTACCGCAGCGTGGACAGCGAGGCGGCCAGCCGCTGACGCGTCAGCGGGCGCGCGCGAAGACCAGGAAGTCCTGGTACGGCAGGAAATCGTGGCGCGCGGTCAGCCGCAGGCCGGCGCGCCGCGCCGCCGCGATGATCTCGTCGGGCGGGATGCGGCGATGCAGCGGCGGGCCTTTCGGCGTCTCGCGATACGCCCAGTCGATCGCGGCCAGCCGTCCGCCACGCTTCAGACAACGCGCCAGTTGCCGTACGAATGCCGGGCCATCGGCGACGTGATGGTAGGCGTTGACGAACAGCGCAAGATCGCACGAGGCTGGAGGCAGCAGCGGATCGTCGTCGCGGCTCAGCACCGGCGTGACGTTCTGTGCACCGTCCAGTCGCCTCACCAGCACCTGCAACGCCGCGGGTTCCGGGTCGACGGCGTACACACGCCCTCGCGCGCCGACGGCGCGCGCGAGCCGCTCCGTGAAGTAGCCGGGCCCCGAGCCGACATCGGCGACGACCGCGCCTCGCCGGACCGCAAGCGTGCGCATCACGCGGTCCGGCTGTTGCCAACGCTCGCGGGTCGGCGCGAGCTGCCGGCGCATGAGCCGCCGAAGATCGGAGGGGTTGCCGTGTTGCCCGTGACCGCGCGCGGCCATCAGCGCTGCTCCGGAGGCACATCGCGGTAGCGCGAGAGGAACGCCGCGTGCCTGCCGGTATCCAGTGGCTTATGAACCCGCCTGGTCGACGACGGGTTTCTCGACAGCGGCTCACGGGGACGAATCGGCCGCGGTACGAAACCGCCGCCGCAGTTGGGACACACGTTGAACAACGTCTGCCGCACGCACCCGGCGCAGAAGGTGCACTCGAACGTGCAGATCATCGCCTCGGTGGATTCGGGCGGGAGATCGCGGTCGCACAGCTCGCAGCTCGGTCGCAGCTCCAGCATGGCGTCACTATACGTCGTGTTACCATCCGCGGCACACACGCGACACGACGGAGGCAGAACCATGATCGAGCGGCGGCGACTGGGCGGGAGCGCGCTGGAAGTCAGCGAGATCGGGCTGGGATGCATGTCGATGTCGGGGGCCTACGGCGCCGGCGACGACGCGCAGTCGATCGGCGTCGTTCAGCGCGCGCTCGATCTCGGCGTGAATTTTCTCGATTCATCGGACGCGTACGGCTTCGGCCACAACGAGACGCTGCTCGGCAAGGCGCTTCGAGGTCGGCGTGATGCCATCGTGTTGGCGACGAAGTTCGGGAACATGCGCAAGCCCGATGGCACACCGGCCGTCGACGGCCGTCCCGAATACGTGCCGCAAGCCTGCGATGCCAGCCTGAAACGGCTCGGCGTTGACGTGATCGACCTTTACTATCAGCACCGCGTCGATCCGAATGTGCCGATCGAAGACACGGTCGGAGCCATGTCGCGGCTCATCGAAGCGGGCAAGGTACGCTTCCTCGGTTTGTCAGAGGCGGCGCCGACGACGATCCGCCGTGCTCACCGCGTCCATCCGCTCGCCGCCGTCCAGATGGAATACTCGCTGCTCTACCGGGTCGAGGCGGAGCAGACGCTGCCGACGCTGCGCGAGCTCGGGATTTCACTCGTCGCGTACTCACCGCTCGGCCGGAGTCTGCTCACAGGCCAGGTGCACAAGGTCGAGGACATTCCGGCGGACGATCGGCGGCGCCAACACCCGCGGTTCGAAGACAAGAATCTGGAGCGCAACGTGGAGTTCGTGAAGAAGGTCGAGCAATTTGCGCGCGACCGACATTGCACGCCCGGGCAGCTGGTGCTCGCGTGGCTGCTGGCGCGGGGACGCGACATCGTACCGATCCCCGGCACCAAGCGACGCGATCGGCTCGAAGAGAACGTTGGCGCGGCGCGCGTGCAGCTGAGCGCGCGGGACGTCGAGCAACTCTCGGAAGCGGTCCCCGTCGGGGCGGCGGCCGGGCTGCGGTACCCCGAGGCGATGATGAAGGGCGTGTTCATCTAGAGCCCGAACCAAACGCAAAAAACGAGGGGGAGGCAGCATCGCCTCCCCCCTGGCGTGAACTACGCTATACCCGCCGCGTTAGGGCAGGCTGACGGTCGTAGCGTCGCCGCTCGCCGAGATCGTAAACACACCAGTCGTCGTGTCTGACGTCAGTGCGTACGCGCTCCAGCCCGACGGCGGTGCAGGAACGGTGGACATGAACGGACCGGCCACCTGGTTCTGACCGTTGGTCACCTGCGAGGTGAGCTGGGTCAGCGCGGTGGCGATGATGCCCATGTGGGCACCATAGATGGAGACGGCCGAGGCGAGCGCGCGGGCGTCGGCCTGGGCCTTGGCGATACGAGCGCGCTGCTGCACGTTGGCGTACAGCGGCACGGCGATCGCGGCGAGGATGCCGATGATCGCCACAACGATCAGGAGCTCGATCAGCGTGAAGCCGCGCTGACCGCCTAGCGTGAGGCGCTTCCGGAACATGCTCATGTCTGCCCCCTTCGACTCGGTTCGCGCGGTTAGCGCGGTTGTTTCCGACGTTCGGGGCGCTGTATGTGCAGACTCGATGCCGGTCCTTTGAATTCAACGACTTGAGCTCAGGAGAGTACCTAGGACCGACCAGTTAGTGACCGGATGATACGGGAGCCACTGCCGAAAATCGTCAGTCCTCGAAGACCATCCTCAGAAAGGATTCAGCGGCTCGCAGGCGGTGCCGCGCTCCCTGCTCGCGTGCCCAGCCAGCGATCATCGGTGCGGGATCCCAGTCGCCCATCTGGCTGCGGTGCTCCCGCAGCGCCCGCACCTTGAGGTCGAGGGTCGCGGAGACGTCCACGAAGGTTTCAGCCCGGTCGGACCCGAATAGCCAGACCGCGCTCACGTGGTGAGGCGCCAGGCCCTCGTCGAGCAGCTCGGGAAAGATGAACCGCGTTTCCGCCGAAGGAAACACGGCATCGAGGGCGACATCGGCGGCCACGCGGTGGTCAGGATGGTTCATGTAACGCGTGCCGTAATACCGCACCGTCGGATCGCCGGTGACGACCGCATCGGGGCGGTGTCGCCGGACCAGCCGCGTGAGATCGCGCCGCATATCGATCGACGGTGTCAGGACGCCGTCCTCGTACCCGAGGAACACGACCTCCGAGATACCTAGGACGCGGCAGGCGGCGCGCTGTTCCGCCTCGCGGATCTTCGCCAGCCGCTCTCGCGTCATGTCGGCGGGCGTCGATTTGTTCGAGCCCGCCTCTCCCCGGGTCAGACACACGGTCACGATCTCACTGCCGGCGCGCGCCCACTTCGCGAGTGTGCCGGCCACCGTGAACTCCTGATCGTCGGGATGGGCGTGGATCGAGAGCACGCGTTTCGGTGCAGGGGGTTCCTTGCGCGGCATCGGGGTCAGTCTACCGCGACGGGCGCTGGTTCACCGGATCGTGGCGGCATCGTGGCACGCACTGATCAGTCGCTATCCGTTCGCGAGGGCCTGTCGCCCCGGTCGTTGGCGCTAAACCCGCCATATCTCGAACGCCGATCGTCTGGCACCTGGGCTGCAGCGGTCTCGCCGCGATGTCGAATGCTTCGATGTCTGAGGAACCCCAAATGACTGCGAAGGTGACGACTGGACTGCTGAGTCTGCTCTCGGCGCTGGCGCTCGTGATGCCGGCGGCGGCGCAAGAGCGCGTCGGCGTGGCGACGACCGTCGTG
Source organism: Candidatus Rokuibacteriota bacterium (assembly GCA_036802765.1). GTDB lineage: Bacteria > Methylomirabilota > Methylomirabilia > Rokubacteriales > CSP1-6 > AR12. The sequence continues at coordinate 44,115 of DAIRVP010000006.1, read as the reverse complement.
GGTCCGGTGACGGTGACGCGCGTCGCCGCAGCGCCAACACCGTTGAAGTTCAAGGACGATGTGCTCCTCAACGACCGCGTCGCCACTGGCGAGCAGGCGTTTGCGCGAATGCTGCTCGGCGGCAAGGCCATCGTTACGGTGCGCGAGCGCTCCATCGTCACGATCACCGAGGTTCCCGGCTTGTCGACGATCGACGTCGTGAGCGGCCGGATTTCCGTGGCCGTCGATAAGTCGCGGATGCGTCCGGGTGAGCTCGTCGAGATCAAGACGCCGAACGCCGTCAGCGGCATCCGCGGCACGATCGTCGTCGCCGAGGTGTCGGGTGGCGTATCGATGATCACGGTGCTTCGCGGGTTGGTCGACGTGTATCGCCGGGATCCCGCGACCGGCAACGCGATCGGACAAGCAACGCCGGTGGGCGTGCGTGAGACCGTCACCGTCAAGGGGGGCGTGCTGCCGGCCCGGCCGCAGACGATCTCCATGGACCACGCCCGCAAGCTGGCGAACGACTTCACCGCACCGGTGCAGCCGGTATCGCCGGCGCCGACGGCCGTGGCCGACGAAGTTTCGCGTGCGACGGCGCTGATCGGCACGCTGACCGCCGGCACGCCGTCCGGCGGCGATGCGAAATCGAATCAAGTGAATGCGGCGCCAGCCGGCGGAACGGCACCGGCGCCGACGACGGATAAGTCCGGGTTGAGCGCCGCACTCGGGACGTTGACGCTGGCGCCGGTTACGACGACGGTCAGCGGCGCGCTGCCGACCGTATCGACGCCACCGATCTTGTCGACGCCGATTCTCGCGACGCCAGCCAACCCGACCCTGAGCCCGACGCCGACGACGAGTCCGACGCCGATCATCAACCTGGCGCCGGTGGTGCAGCCCGTCACAAATCTTTTGAAGAAATAACGCGCGAGCCCTCAGCCCGCTACCCGCCGCGCGGCGGAAACGCCGCGCGGCCTTGTTTTCACCGCCGGCGCGCGAACGCCTCTTCGAAGAATCCCTTCAGATCGGTGATGGATTGCTGATGGGCCAACGCGTCGTATCCCATCGACGCGCCGACGCTCATGCACGGTGAAGCGCCGCTGAATCGATGTCCTTCTTCATCGACGAACGTGCCATCGGTCTGTTGGATCATCCTGCATCCGGACGGGTTCACGACCTGGGCGAAGTGCCGCGCCCGAGCATACGCGGCGACGTCGAAGCCGTGCATTGCACCTTCGTACTCGACCAGCGTCACGTCTTTGCCCGCCGCGCGGCGCCGCGCCACCCATTCGCGGCAGTGATCAATGGTCGTCCAGTCGTCGGCGGTGCCGTGGAAGATCCGTACGGGGCCCCCGACCACATCCGTCTCGTTGATCAGCTGCGCGTTACAGCCGACTGGATAAAACGCGGCGTACGCAGAGGGTGGTGTCGCTGACCCGCGCATGAATCGCCGCTGATATTGAAACTGACTCGCCCAGAGCGCCACCCATCCGCCGTGCGAAAAGCCCAGCACGCCGATGCGCCGAGGATCGACGCGCGGATGCGTGATCAGAAGCTCCTGCGCGCGAAAGAGATCGGCGAGCCGGCTGCCGATGCTGACCGACATGTGGCCCGTGCAGATCTCCTTCACGCCGCGGCCGGTGAAGCTGTCGACAACGAGGGCGGCGTAGCCCATGCCGTTGAGCACATGCGCCCACTCGGTGATCGCCGGCGTGACGCCGGCACACGAGTGCAGCACGATGACGGCTGGCGTGCGGCCGCCGCCTGACGGGACGGACAGCTCGCCATCGATCATTCCGGGCTGCTCCACGGCACCGGGTCGCGTCGGAAACGTGCTGGACAAAATCGGAAACCGGCCGACGCGTCCGTCGCCGAGCGTCGCGGTGCCTCCTGACGTAGCGCACCCGGCCAGCCAGACGAGCGTAATGGCAGCAGCGAGACGTCGCACGACCGAGGCCTAGAGCGAACGCGCGCCGCGGACGAGCGCGCTCAGTCGGACACGCGCGCTCGCGCGATCGAGGTACTTCATCCCGCAATCCGGCGCGGCAACCAGCCGCTCGGCTGGAATATGGCGCAGCGCCACGCGCAGGCGATTCGCCACGAGGTCGGCCGTTTCGGGAATCGCCGCACCGAGATCGAGCACGCCGAGCACAACCGTCTTCGTGCGGATCGCGCCGAGCGCCGCGAGATCGAGAGACGGCTGCGCCGCTTCGAGGGAGATATGCGTGGCGCTCGAGCGCTCGAGCTCGAGCGCGAACCGATACCCGCCCGACTTCGATGTTCCGGCGAGCGCATGCGAGAACGCGTAACCGAAGCACACGTGCACACACGTGGGCTTGCGTACGCCCGCGAGGGCGCGGTCGATCGTGGGCAGCGCGTACGCCTTCGCCCGGTCCGGCCACGCCTCCAGGTACGGCTCGTCGAGCTGGATCCAGTCGAGCAGCGGCTCGAGCTCGCGCAGCTCCTCATTCACCACCGCCGCGTATGCCATCGCGAGCCGTTCGCGATCACGATAGTGCTCGTCCTGGGCAAGGGCCGACAACGTAAACGGCCCGGGCACGGCGAGCTTGATGCGCCGAGTCGTGATTCCTCTGAGAAACTGCGCGTCGCGGAGGAACACGGGCCGCTCGCGCCGGATGGGGCCGATCACACGCGGAACGGCCTGGCGCTTGCCCAGTCGGTTGATGGCCTCGCCGGGACGGTCGACGTCGATGCCGGACAGCGCGTTGGCGAACTGGTTGAAGTACGACTCCCGCCGCTGTTCGCCGTCCGTGACGACGTCTACGTCGGCCTGCTCCATGTCGGCGACCGCCAATCGCACGGCGTCGTCCTGCGCTTCTTCGAGGTGTGGCGCAGGCACCCGCCACAGGGCAGGAAGACGAATGCGTGGGACGACGGTTTCGCGATAGCGCGTCTTGTCGACGAGCCAGTCTGGCTGCGGATACGAGCCGACGACAGTGGTGTCGATCAGGGGCGCAGCGTGATGCGGCGACCGTCCTCGACGATCACGACGCCGTTCGATTGAATCTCCTCCACGCGGGCGCCGTCGCCGATCGCGTCGCCTTCGACGTATCTGCGACCGCTGATGAACGCCCAACGCAGCGGTCGCTCGTCGGAATAGACGATGACCTCGACCTTGAGCTTGGCAGTGTCGGTGCGTGTCGCTGTGGCCGGCGCCGTCGTCGGAGGAAGCAGAGAGACGATCGGCCCTGGAGGCGCCGCGGGCGCGGGCGCCGTCGCTCGCGCCGGCTTCGTTTCAGCGGGCCGGACGTTCGTTGCTGCGCTCCGCGCGTCGCTCTCGCTCGTCCGCGCGGAGTCGCTCTTCGACTCGACGGGGACTAGCGGCACGCGCGGCTTCTTGTCGGCCACGCGGGGACGCTCCTCCGGCCCGGCGGCATGTGGCGTGACGGTCGTGGCCGGCGGTGCGACGGTCGTGGTCGGCGGTGTGGCAGGCGGCGCGGTGGTCGGCGTCGGCGGTGCGGCGGTCGGCGCCGGATCGTGCGTCATCGATGCCACTGGCGGAGTCGCGGCTGAGGGCACGTCGTGCGTCGGTATCCATACCCACAGCAACGTGGCGATCGTGAGGACGCCGCCCGCGATGGCGGCGATCGCCACGTACCGACGCCGCGGGGCCGTCGGCACCGGCGCCGGCATCAGCAGCCGTCGCACCTCGAGCGACGGGCCGCTGCGCTGCTCCGCCGCCTTTTTCAGCGCGTCGAGGATGTACGACATCGCTAGGGCGTCGACCTCGACAGCGACGGGCGGGGGCCCGGGATGGTCGCAGCAAGGCGCAACAGCGTCTCTTCGCCGAGCACGCCGTCGGCGAGGAGTCCATTGGCTCGCTGGAAGGCGACGACGCGGCGCTTGAGATCGTCCCCGGGCTTGAGGTCGGTCGCGGCGAGATCCGGCGATCGCCAGAGCGCGACGAACGCTCCGTCCCAGAAGCGGTCGACGTCGGTCAGCGCCAGCATGATCGGCTTCCGCGCCACTTCGACCGTGACCGCGTCGTCCGCCAGCGCGGTGGCCGTCACGTAGTGTCGGTCACCGGTCGGCGTCGTGAGCGTCAGCATCACCGGCACGTCGAGGCGGCGGATCACGTTCCACGCGGCGGATCGGATGAGGCAGCGCAGCTCGGCACGGTGCGCGACCTCGCACGCGCTCTCGCCGGCCCGCGGTGCGAAATCTACGCCCCACCGATCGAACAGCGTCGCCAGCGCAACGTTCCGATCTGCCGTCGTCGCGTCGAGGAGCGTCGCCAGACTCTGCCGCGACGGCGCCGCAGCGGAGGGAGCGGCAGCCGGCGCAGGCGGAGGCGTGACGACCGCGGCATTGCTTGGGGGCACGGCGGACGGTACCAGCCGTTGTCCCCACCACCCCGCGACATATCCGAGACGATTACGGCCGAGCATGCCGGCTGTGAAGAGCACTGCGGCGACGAGCAGCACCGCGGCCGCCGGCTGCAGCCACCGCCGCAATCCACGCGAGCCCGAGACCTCGGCCGCCGCCGTTCGCGCCATGGCCGCCGCGACCTGCCGCTTGCTGCGTCCGAAGGCCCCGAGCAGCGCGCGATCGCAGATGTTGTTGATGAGCCGCGGCACGCCGCCCGAGCGTCGGTGGACGACTCTCAGCGCTCCCGGAGTGAAGATGAGCTGACGCTGTCCGGCCACGCGGAGACGGTGCTGAATGTACGCGCGCGTCTCGCTGAACGTGAATGGCCGCAGCTGGTAGCGCGCGGTGATCCGCTGGGCCAGCTGGCGCAACGCCGGACGTTCCATCAGGTCGACGAGCTCCGGCTGTCCGATCAGGATGACCTGCAGCAGCTTGTCGCGCGTGGTCTCGATATTCGTCAGGAGGCGCAGCTCCTCGAGCACTTCCATGCTGAGGTTCTGGGCCTCGTCGATGATGACGACGGTGCGTCGTCCGCGGGCGTGAGCGTCGAGCAGCGCGCCGGCGAGGACGTCAACCAGCACCTTGAGGCTCGTCGTCCCAGGCGGATAGGAAATTGACAGCTCGTCACAGATGGCCGAGAGGAGCTCGACAGCAGTGAGCCGGGGCGTAAAAATCATCGCCACGTCGACCGCCGCCGGCAGCTGGTCGAGCAACGCGCGGCACACGGTGGTCTTGCCTGTCCCCACCCCCCCGGTCAGCTGGACGAACCCACCCCCCTGGAGACCGTAGACGAGGTGGGCGAGGGCCTCCCGGTGCCCGTCGCTCAGGAAGAGATATCGTGGGTCGGGCGCGAGGGAGAACGGCCTCTCGGTCAGCCCGAAATGCGCGGCGTACACGTCGCCACCCTAGTCAACGGAGGCGTTGCCGTCAAGGATCGGGAGTCAGCCGGATTTCTCGATTTTCGCCCACGTGTCACGCAGTCCGACCGTGCGATTGAACACCAGCTGGCCGGCAGATGAGTCGCGCGAATCGACGCAGAAGTATCCGTTGCGCTCGAACTGGAAGCGCGCGCCCGGCGAGGCGGACGCGAGCGACGGCTCGAGCCGCGCGCCCGTCAGCACGGTCAGTGAATTCGGATTCAGCGCGGTGAGAAAATCCTCTTCCTCGTCCGGCTTGGCCTTCGCAAATAGTGTTTCGTACAGCCGTACCTCGGCGTCGAGCGCGTGCGGGGCCGAGGCCCAGTGGATGGTGCCCTTCACGGCGCGTCCGCCGCTGTCGCCGCCGACGGTGGCCGGATCGTACGTGCAGCGGACCTCCGCGACCTCGCCATCGGGATCCAGCGTGAAGTCGGTGCATTTGACGATGTAGGCGTAGCGCAGCCGTACTTCGGCCCCGGGCGTCAGCCGGAAATACTTCTTCGGCGCGACCTCGCGAAAGTCGTCGCGCTCGATCCACAGCTCGCGGCTGAACGGCACCTGGCGCGTGCCCGCCGCGGGATCTTCGGGATTGTTGACGGCATCCATCTGCTCGACTTTGCCTTCGGGGTAGTTCGTGATGACGAGCTTCAGCGGCCGCAACACCGCCATGCGGCGCTCGGCGCGGCGATTGAGATCCTCACGGACACAGTACTCGAGCAGCGCGAGCTCGACGGTGTTGTCGGCCTTTGCGACGCCGATGCGCTCGCAGAAGTCGCGGATGCTTTCTGGCGTATAACCGCGACGCCGCAGGCCCGCCAGCGTCGGCATCCGCGGATCGTCCCAACCGCTCACCAACCCGCCCTCGACCAGCTGCAGCAGCTTGCGCTTGGACATGACCGTGTGCGAGAGGTTGAGCCGCGCGAACTCGATCTGCTGTGGATGGAAGATGCCGAGCGCGTCGAGGTACCAGTCGTACAGCGGCCGGTGATCCTCGTATTCGAGCGTGCACAGCGAGTGCGTGACGCCCTCGATCGAGTCGGACTGCCCGTGCGCCCAGTCGTACATCGGGTAGATGCACCACGCATCTCCGGTGCGCTGATGCGATGCGTGACGGATGCGGTACATGACAGGGTCCCGCAGATTGATGTTGCCGCTGGCCATGTCGATCTTTGCGCGCAGCGTCTTGCTACCGTCGGGAAACTCGCCGGCACGCATGCGCCGAAGCAGATCGAGATTCTCCGCGACCGGCCGGTCCCGGAACGGTGAAGGCCGACCCGGCTCCGTCAGCGTACCCCGCGACTCCCGCATCTGATCCGGACTCTGGTCGTCGACATACGCTTTGCCTGCGAGGATGAGCTGCTCGGCCCAGCGGTAGAGCTGCTCGAAGTAATCACTGGCGTGGTAGAGGTGCTGGCCCCAATCGAAGCCGAGCCAGCGCACGTCGTTCATGATCGCGTCGACGTATTCCTGGCTCTCCTTCGTGGGGTTCGTGTCATCGAAGCGGAGGTGGCAGCGGCCGCCGAAGTCACGCGCCAGCCCGAAGTCGATGCAGATCGCCTTGGCATGGCCGATGTGCAGGTAGCCGTTGGGCTCGGGCGGAAACCGAGTCACGACCTTGCCCCCGAACCGCCCGCTGCGGTTGTGCTCCTCGACGATTTCCCGGATGAAGTTCGATTTCGGCGTCTCGCTCATCGCACCAAATCCTACCAGTTCGCCTCTCCGATACCGCTTGTCCGCGCGGAAAATTTGCGAGGGCATCGCACCGATGCGTTTGGTCAGACCAGGGCGCTCTCGGCCCGAAGACGTGCCCTCGAAATCGCGATTTTGGAGTCGCAGACCACGACCGAAAACAAGCCGGAAATCGATGTATAACTATTTGAAATATTTGTCTTTATACCCTATATCAAGTGGGGTCCCAGACACCCTATATTGGACATATGCACCTCGCGCCGAGTACCCGAGGTTTGCTTGCCGCCGGCCTGGCAGGGATCTGCCTCCTGCTGGCCCGGACGCCCGTCTTTGCCGGGCCGGCAACCGACCGTCTGCGCGAATTCTTCGGGCAGGTCAACGTAGTCCTCAATGACCCCGCGGTCCGCTCGCAGCCGTTGGAGAAGGTCGCCCGCGTCAAGCGCCTTGTCACGGATATCGCCGACGTTCGTGGGGCCGCGAGCGAGGCTCTCGAACAGCATTGGGATGCGCGCACTCCGGCTGAGCGAGACGAGTTCACGTGGCTGTTCTCAGAGCTGCTCGAGCGCGGTCTGGTTGCACGGCTCGCCGGCACGGTCAGCCCGGTCAACGGCATGGTGATGAGCTGGCGCAGTGAGACGCGCGTCGGCGACGAAGCAAGAGTGATGACCGTCGTCGAGGCGCGCGACGGCCGCAAGGTCAATGTCGAGTATCGAATGGTCGAGCGACGGGGTCGCTGGCTCGTTCGTGACGTCATCGTCGACGGCGTCAGCACGATCGAAAACTATCGTTCCCAGTTCAAGCGTGTCCTGCGCCACGGCTCGTACGCGACCCTCGTGGCGCAGCTACGGGCGAAGCTGGGGGAAGAAACGCTGATGTTCGCGCAGACCACCCCGCCGCCTCCAGCCCCCGCCGGAAAGCCGGCCGAGACTGTCGCCGCGCGGCCGGCGGCGCCGCGCGTGACCCCATCGCGAGTCGCTTCCGCGCCGGGGAAAGCCGCTCCCTCAGCCGCGGTCCCCGTCGTTGCGTCGGCCATTAAACCGGCGTCCAGCATCACGACCACGTTGAAATCAACTCCGACGGTGAAGACCATCCCGTCCGCGGCCGTCGTCGCGCCATCGGTCGTGGCGAAGTCAACCGACGCGCCGGTCACCAAGACGATCGCGGCATCGGCCACCAAGCCGGCGTCGAGCCCCACGAGCAGTTCGGCGTCGAGCCCCGTGACCAGCTCGAGATCGAGTGTGCCTGCGGCGAACGTCGTGTCGAGCGTCATGCCGGTCGTTAGCTACGTCACGGTGGTGCCGGCGACCAAGCCGCGGGCGAAGGTCGATGGATCAGCGCCGACCGCGGACGTCCTTTCACCGGTCGGCGTGGCTGAGATCACGGCGCACCTGCTTCCGAGCGTGCTGCTGATCATGCTCGGGTTCGCCGGCGTGAGCGGCGTGGTCGTCTTGCGCCGGCGGGCTTCGGCCAACGCCCTAGTGCTGCATCGACTCCGCGATGGCGATGAGCGCCTCGTACTCCTGCATCCAGTAGCGCGTGTCGCGAAAGTTCGGGAACGCGGGCGGAAACGACGGGTCGTCCCAGCGACGCGCAATCCAGCCCGACATGTAGACAATGCGCATGGCGCGTAGCGGCTCGCACAGCACCAGCGTGCTGCGATCAAACTCCCGAAACAGCTCGTAACCTTCCAGTAGATCCGCCCGCATCTTCCGCGCTTCCTCGGTGTCGCCGCGCGCGAGCAGCCAGATGTCCTGCACCGGCGGACCGACCCCACAGTCGTCGAAATCAACGAGGATCGGCCCGTCCTTTGCCCACAGGATGTTGCCCCAGTGCAAGTCGCCGTGAATGCGCTGCGCTGGCGCCGCGGCCATCGGCGCCGCCGCCGCGTCGGCGATGGACAGGGCGACGTCGCGATAGCGAGGCGCCAGCGACCCCGGAATGAAGTCGCCGGACAGGAGCACATCGAGCGGCTCGCGAATGTACCGGTCGACGGTCACACGCGGACGATTCGGCGCTGAGCGCGCCGCGCCCACGGCATGCATACGTCCGATCGTGCGTCCGATGCGCCGTCGATTCTCGGCATCGAGCTCGTCCAGCGTGCGCCCGCGGACTTTCGGGAACGCGGCATACAGGATGCCGTCGATCTCGTTGAGCGTCGTGCCGGTACCGAGATCCATCGGTGCGATCGCCGGGACTTCGGCCCCCTCGAGATCGGCGAGAAACCGGTGCTCGTCCTCGATCGTGGCGCGCGACCAACGTCCGGGCCGATAGAACTTGATGACCACGCGCCGGTCATCGGTCAGCTCGACCTCGTACACACGGTTTTCGAAGGCGCGCAATGGCAGGCAGCGGCCGGTCGAGCGAAGGCCGCCGACCTCCACGGCCTCCAGCACGCGATCAGGCGTCAATCCGAAGAATGTCGTCCCAGGCTCGCCAGCCACGTCGCGATCCTATCAGCGGTGAGCGTGAAGTCGGCGGCGGCCGCGGGCGCCGCCGCCATGAGCATCGACAGCGCCGCGATCAGGCGCGCGGCTTGACCCAGGTTTCCGACCAGGCCAGGCAGGCGCTGGACGACTGGCGGTCGCCACGCATCTCGGCCCATACCTGACCCTTCGGCGTCTTGCCGTTCAGCTCCACGCTCGCCGTCTTCGCGGGGAAGAACGTGCTGAAGACGCCGATGGGACGATTCATGAAGCCGGGCGGCGCGTTTAGGACGAATGGCGTGATCGTGTCCGCCCACGTCATGACGATCCGATCGTTGCCGGCGACGATCGTCTCCGTCGCGGCCTTGGGCGGCGTGCCCGCGCGTGAGAACTGCGCCGGCGTGATCGGCAGCGTCGTGTCCGCGAACTGCGGATACAGCAGCGCCTCGATCGTCTTTTGCAGCCAGCGCGCCACGGCTTGATTGTCCGAGTAGATGCGCACCTGGCCATCGATGAGCGTCGAGTGCACGAACAGCACGTGCCCGGCGCCGTCCGGACACCAGAGCACGCGCCAGTGACTGAAGCGGTCGGTCAGCGTCTTGCCGCCGTCCGTGCTCAGTCGGATGAAGGAGTTCTCGCCGGTCATCAGGACTTCGTTGGGATCCACTGGTGGCGTCATAGGTCCTCCTCGCGCCGGGTAATGTACAATGCGTCCGCCATGAAGCGCCCGGGCTTAAAGCGTAAGTCGAGTCGCGCGGTCGAGCGGCTGCGGGCGGCGCTCGTCGCGAACGGCTCGGCCAAAGTCGTCTCACTGCTCGAGCCCGAGCTCGTACTCGAGCGGGCGACGCGGCGTTTCCTGGCCCAGCCCAGCGATCGTTGTGTGAAGTGCAACAGTACGTTCATCGGGCGCGAGCCCGCCTTCATCCACTGTTTCTACTGCGGCAAGATGGCCCGCATCGCCAACGCTTCGCTGCTGGCGCAGGAAGAGTTCGAGATGCGATCGGGGCTGCGAATCGCGGTCTGAGTGCTACGCGGCGGCGCGCAGGTCGGTCACGACCTCGTGCCACCACTGCTCGGGCGGCTGCGCCTCGAGCCCTTCCATCTGTCGACGCGTCTCGCGAAACTTCGGATCCGTGTGCCACGCCTCCCACTCGGCGCGCGTGTGCCACGTCCCGATGATCACCCGCTCGTTGAGGGCGTCGACCGGAATCGCGACCTGGCCGGCCACCCAGCCCTGCTGGGAGCGCGCCGCCTCCAGGCGCTCGCGCATCGCGGCGTCCCAGCGCGGCTCGCTGCCTTCCTTGAGCTTCACGCGCGTCACGATCGTCATCATGGCCGCACCTCCCGCGACGGTGATGCGGTGCAAGTTCGGCGCCCGCGACTGCGTCCCTACCAACGCTCGCGGTGGACGAGCTCCTCGAGCGGCCTGCGCCTGCGCGCGACCGATTTCGGCGCCTGAGCACGCGCCGGATCGGCGTAGCCGAAGCCGACGACGCGATTGACGTGGACGTCCTTGGGGATGCCGAGCAGCTGCGCGACGGCGGCCTCCGGCAGATGCGCGGGGCACGACGCGATGCCTTCGCTCCAGGCGGCCACCATCATGTTCTGCGCGCAACGTCCGGCGTCGAACTCATGGGGCTCCACCTGAGCGATCACGACGACGGCGGCCGCATGCGCGAGCCACTTGCCCCATTCGCTCAGCGCGCCGAGCGCGCGCACGCCCTCGCGGTCGGTCACGACGATGAGGCGGTTGGGCTCGCGATTCTTGCTGCTGCCGGTCATGCGCGCTGCCTGCAAAATTCTCCGGAGCGCTTCATCGGGAAGCGGCTGGGGCAGGTACACGCGCTGGTCGCGCTTGTCCACGACCGCGCGATACGCGTCCATTTTAGATGCTCGCCTCGGACGGTGGGGCTCCAGCCCCACGAAATCCGAATGGCCGCGCTACCATCACAGCCGCCAGCGCGTCGGATCCGGACGTCGGCGATGCCAGTCCGTGACGCGCTCGTAGGCGCGCGCGATGCGCAACACCGTCGCGTCGTCGAAGCGGCGGCCGACGATCTGGATCGACACCGGCAGTCCCTCGCGCGTGAACCCCGACGGCACAACCACCGCGGGCAGTCCGAGCAAATTCCATGGCGCGGTATAGCGGATTGACGCCGGCGCGAAGCCGGTGCTCGGAAATTCCTCGAACCGCAGAGCCGGCGTGGCCTGTCCGGGGAAGATCAGCGCGTCGACGTGCGACAGCAGCGCGTCGACCTCGCGGCCGATCCGCGCGCGCAGGCGTTGCGCACGCTGGACGTCCTGCGCGGTGAACAGCGCGGTCAGGTAGATGCGCGTGCGCAGGCCTTCGCCGAATTTCTCCGGCGTCGCCCGCAAGGTGTCGGCGTGATACTCGTACGCCTCGGACATGATCGGCGCCCACACCGCCATCGCGAGATCCAGCGACGGCGCGTCCACGTCGTCGATCGTCGCGCCTTCCTTGCGAAGCACGTCGAAGGCCGTGAGCGCGGCCCCGCGCACCTCGTCGTTCAGCCCCGGCACATCGACGTAGTAACGCTTCAGCAGCCCGAGACGCAGGCCGCGCGCCCCGTCCTCGAGGCGACCGACGTAGTCCTGTGTCGTCGCGCCGCGCGTGGACGTGTCGTCGGGATCCGCGCCGGCGATCGCCTGCAGCAGCACTGCGCTGTCCCACACGCCGCGCGTCATCGGTCCGACGTGATCGAGCGACCACGACAGCGGCAGCACGCCGCTGCGGCTCACCAGCCCATACGTGGGCTTGTGACCCACGAGCCCGGTCATCGCCGCCGGGCCGCGAATGGAGCCGCCCGTGTCGGAGCCGAGCGCACCCGCGCAGAGTCCGGCCGCCGCGGCGACGGCCGAGCCGGATGACGAGCCGGCCGGTGCGCGCCGGACGTCCCATGGATTGCGGCCGGTCGGAAACGCTCCATCCGTGACCGGTCGGCCGAACGCGAACTCGTGCATGGCGAGCTTGCCGAGCAGCACGGCGCCAGCGTCTTTCAGCCGCCACGTGATGAACGCATCGCGCCTCGGAACGTGGTCGGCGAGGACGCGCGAGCCCGAAGTCATCTTGACGCCGGCGACGGCGATGAGGTCTTTGAGCGCGATCGGCACGCCATGCAGCGGTCCACGGCGCCGCCCGCGCGCGATCTCCGCGTCCGCCTCCTTGGCTTGCGCGAGCGCCATGTCGGCGGTGACCGTGATGTAGGAGCGCAGCACGGAATCGTGCTCGGCGATGCGTCCGAGATACGCTTCCGTCGCCTGCACGGACGAGATCTCGCGGCGGCCGATCCCGTCACTGACAGCATGAAGGTCGAGATCCGGGACGCTCACCGCCATGGCTCGTCCTCCGGCACGGGCGCAGCGGCGCGCAGACGGTCGCGCTCGGGCTGCCACTCGAGCCACATCGCGTACAGCAGCTCGGCGTCACGCGCTCCGAGCGTGAGCCCCGCCGTGCGGCACTCCGCGTCGAACTGTGCTCGTCGGTTGTCGCTGGATTTCATGGCGCGAGATTGTAGCAGGAGTTATCCTCCGACCCTGACTCCCACGAAAGGATCGGGCATGGCCACGGCAACTCCACGGCTGATGGGCGCTGAGGTGAAGCGCAAAGAAGATCCGCGCCTCGTGACCGGCACCTCGTCGTACGTCGGCGACGTCACCGTGCCGGGACTTCACTACGTCGCGTTCGTGCGGAACCCGCACGCCCACGCACGCGTGCGGCGGATCGACACCAAGGCCGCGCTCAAGCGTGCCGGCGTCGTCCGCGTCGTCACCGGTGAAGATCTCAAGTCGCACGTGCAGCAAATCCCGCTCGGCGGACCCAGCGCCGAGGGCGGCGGCGGTGGCAAGACCGAAGCGGGCCGCAAGCACTTCCCGCTGTCGATCGGGCGCGTGCGTCATGTCGGCGAGCCCGTCGCGGCGGTGATCGCCACCTCCGAAGCGGCGGCAGTCGACGGCGCTCAGGACGTCGCCGTCGACTGGGATCCGATTCCAGCGGTCGGCGACCTCAGGTCGGCCATGGCGAAGAACGCGCCGAAGATCCACGATGACGCGGCCGGCAACGTCGAGCACACGACGGCGATCAAGCAGGGAGATCCCGACGCGGCGTTCAAACAAGCCCACAAGGTCGTCAAGCAGCGCATGGTCAGTCAGCGTCTGTCCGGCATCCCGATGGAGCCGCGGGCAACGCTGGCCGCGCCGGATCCGGCGACCGGTGGCGTGACCGTATGGGCCAGCCACCAGGCGCCACACGTCCTTCGCAACGATCTGGCTACCGTGCTCGGCGTGCCGCAGAATCTGGTGCGCGTGATCGCGCCGGAAGTCGGCGGCGGGTTCGGCGTGAAATTCGGGCTGTACCCGGAGGACGTCACGCTCGCTGCGTGCGCGCGGCTCTACAAGCTGCCGCTGCGGTGGACCGAGACGCGCATCGAGCACATGGTCGCGACCACGCACGGGCGCGCGCAGGTCACGGATCTCGAGGCCGCCGTGCAGGCCGACGGCACCATCACGGGGCTGCGCATGCACGTGGTGGCCGACATCGGCGCCTATCCGATCTTCACGTTCATTCCCGACCTCACGCTGATGATGGGTGTCGGCGTCTACAAGGTGACCAACGTCGATCTCAAATCGACGTGCGTGTTCACGAACTCCACGCCGGTCGCCGCCTATCGCGGCGCCGGGCGGCCGGAGGCCGCATATTACTTGGAGCGGCTGATCGACATCGTGGCCGCGGAGCTCGGAAGGAAGCCGGAGGAGATTCGCCGGAAGAACTTCATCCCGCCGTCGGCGTTTCCGTATGCGACGCCGACGGGCCAGCGCTACGACTCCGGCGAATACGATCGCGCGTTGACGAAAGCACTCGAGATCGCCGGCGTCGAGAAGCTGCGCTCCGATCAGCAGGCGCGCGTGAGCCGCGGCGATCGCGCGCTACTCGGCATCGGCATGGCGTGCTACGTCGAGATGTGCGGGTTCGGGCCGTTCGAGAGCGCGGTCGTGCGCGTCGAGCCCGGCGGCGACGTCACCGCGTTCACGGGAACCTCGGCACACGGGCAGGGTCACGAGACGACGTTCGCGCAAATCATCTCCGATCATCTCGGCGTGCCGTTCGACAAGATCGTCGTGCGTCACGGCGATACGCTGAACACGCCGATGGGGAACGGGACCGGCGGCTCGCGCAGCCTGGCCGTCGGCGGCTCGGCCATCATGGGCGCGACGCTGAAGGTGCAGGACAAGGCGCGACGCATCGCGGCCACGATGCTCGAGGCGGCGGCGGACGACGTCGTGTACACGGACGGCCGATATCAGGTGAAGGGCGTGCCCGCCAAGGCGCTCGCCATCGCCGACATCGCGGCCAAGGCCTATGCGGAGGGCCTGCCCGAGGGCATGGAGTACGGGCTCGAGGCCACGGAATTCTTCCGGCCGCCGCAGCTCGTCTATCCCTTCGGCGCGCACATCGCAGTGGTCGAGATCGATCGCGAGACGGGCCGCGTGCGCGTGCGCGACTTCGTCTCCGTCGACGACTGCGGGGTGCGTATCTCTCCAACGTTGGTCGCGGGCCAGGTGCATGGCGGCCTCGCCCAGGGCATCGCGCAGGCGCTGATGGAGGAGCTCGTCTACGGCGCCGACGGTCAGCTGGTGACCGGGTCGCTGATGGACTACGCCGTGCCGCACTCCGAGGATTTGCCATCGTTCAAGACCGATCAGACGGTGACGCCGACGCCGTTCAATCCGATGGGCGCGAAGGGGATCGGTGAGGCCGCGACGATCGGCAGCACGCCGGCCATCGTCAACGCGGTCGTCGACGCGTTGCGTCCGCTCGGCGTCAAGCATCTGGACATGCCGCTGAAGCCCGAGCGCGTCTGGGCCGCGCTGCACGCCACCAAACGCTGATGGCGCTCGACCCCGCGCGAACGCTGGCATTCGTGCAGAAGACCTGGGACGGCGAAATCCTGCCGACGCTGACCGAGTATGTGAGCATCCCCGCGAAGTCGCCGATGTTCGATCCTCAGTGGAAAGCGCATGGTCACCTCGACCGTGCGGTCGGCATGATCGAGCAGTGGTGTCGCGCGCGCGCGATCGAAGGACTGCGCGTCGATGTCGTGCGCCTGGAAGGCCGGACGCCCGTCATCTTCATGGAGATTCCGGGCCGGGGCGACGACACAGTGCTGCTTTACGGTCACTGCGACAAGCAGCCGGAGATGGTCGGCTGGGCAGAGGGGCTCGGTCCGTGGACGCCCGTACGTCGCGGCGATCGGCTCTACGGCCGTGGCGCAGCCGACGATGGATACGCGGCGTTCGCCGCGCTCACGTCGATCCAGACGCTTCAGGCGCAAGGCGTCCCGCATGCGCGCTGCGTGGTGCTGATCGAGGCGTGCGAGGAGTCCGGCTCCTACGATTTGCCGCATTACGTCGAGGCGCTCTCGGCCCGCATCGGCACGCCGAGCCTCGTCGTGTGTCTCGACTCCGGCTGTTCGGATTATGAGCACCTGTGGACGACGACGTCGTTGCGCGGCATCGTCAACGGCGTCTTGACCGTCGAAGTGCTCACCGAGGGCGTCCACTCGGGCGCGGCGAGCGGAATCGTCCCCTCGTCGTTCCGGATCATTCGCTCGCTGTTGTCGCGGATCGAAGACGAGCGGACCGGCGACATCAAGGTGGCGGACCTGAACACCGAGATTCCGCGCGAGCGTGTCGAGCAGGCGCGCGCGGTGTCCGGCGTGCTCACCAAGCGCATCGCGCAGTTTCCGTTCGTCCCCGGCATGCGGCCCATGCACGATGACCCGCTGGAAGCGCTGCTCGCGGGCACGTGGAAGCCGGCGCTGTCCATCACCGGAGCGGCCGGCCTGCCCTCGCCGACGGACGGCGGCAACGTCCTACGGCCTCAGACGTCGGTGAAGCTGTCGATGCGGCTGCCGCCGACCGTGAACGCGGCTCGCGCGGCGAAGCGCCTCAAAGAGCTGCTCGAGGCCGACTCGCCTTACGGAGCACGCGTACGATTCGAAATCGAGTCACCGGGCGATGGCTGGGATGCGCCGACGACGGCGCCCTGGCTCGCGCAGGCTCTGCGCCGCGCGTCGGAGACCTATTTCGGCCAAGCCGCCTTGTCGCAGGGCACAGGTGGCTCGATCCCGTTCATGGCCATGCTTGGCGCGCGGTATCCGCAGGCGCAGTTCATGATCACGGGTGTGCTGGGCCCCGATAGCAATGCGCACGGACCGAACGAGTACCTGCACGTTCCTACGGGTGTGCGCGTGACGGCCTGCGTGGCGTCCGTCCTCGCCGACCACGCCCCGCGCGCACGCTGACCTCAGGCGGAGCGTCGCTCCGTCGTGGTGAGTCGACGGGCACCGCGGCGGCGATCCCCTCGGCAAGCCGGCGCGCGCCCGATGGTCGACCCGGCCCTCCGGCGTCACGTCGCCGTCTTCGACGCGGACATCGATCTCGCGCGCGTCGAGTCAGGCTACTTGCCGACGCGCGAGATCGTATCGCGTGAGGTCTGACGCCCTCGCTCGAGCAGGCGGCGCGCCTCTGCGAGATAACCGCGCGCGATGTTCGACCAGTGACGGGAGCGGCCGTCGAGCGCGTCGTTGAGACGATTGCTCATCGCGATCGCTTTGTCACGTGCGAGTGCGCGCCGCGTGCGGCCCCGGTCCGGGTCGAGCATGTACGCGGCAGCGGCGCCGACCGCGACAGTCATGAGAACACGCATCAGTCTCCTCATCACCGACCTCCCGCATCGCGTCCTGCAGCGATAGTTCCTGCAGCGAGAGTGCCAACGACCCGAGTGGCGTTTCCGTTGCAGGCGTACACTAGGCCCGTGAGTGAGTTACCCGTGAGTACCCCAGCCGATGGTCGCCTCCTTGCGCTGCAGGACGTAGCGACTCAGCTACGCGTCGACAGCGTGCGCGCGACCACCGCCGCCGGCAGCGGCCATCCGACGTCGTGCGCGTCTGCGGCCGATCTCGTCGCGGCGATTTTCTTCGACGCGATGCGGTTCGACCCTGAGACTCCGCGCGACCCGGCGTGCGATCGCTTTGTGCTCAGCAAGGGCCACGCGGCGCCGTTGTTGTATGCGGCGTGGGCCGCCGTCGGTCTGCTGGACCGCAAGGATCTCGTTCAGCTGCGTCAGATCGACAGCGACCTCGAGGGCCATCCGACACCGCGGCTGCCCTTCGTCGATGTCGCGACCGGCTCGCTGGGCCAGGGTCTGGGTGTCGGCGTCGGGCTGGCCCTCGGCGCTCGCATGCTCGGCACCGATGCGCGCGTCTTCGTCCTGCTCGGCGATGGCGAGATGGCCGAAGGCTCGGTGTGGGAAGCGGCCGAGATGGCGAGCCACGAGAAGGTCGAGAACCTGGTCGCGATCGTCGACGTCAACGGGCTCGGCCAGTCCGGGCCCACGATGTTGGACCACGACCTCAAGGCGTATCAGCGTCGCCTCGCCGCGTTCGGATGGCGCACGACCGTGATCAACGGTCACGACATGGCGCAAATCACTGTCGCGCTCCGACGCGCCACGCGCGCGCGCGGCGCGCCGACGGCGATCATCGCCGGCACGGTCAAGGGCAAAGGGCTCGCCCCCGAAGTGGAAGGCAAGGAAGGCTGGCACGGTAAGCCGCTGCCGGCCGACATGGCCGAGCGCGTGATCGCGTCGCTCGAGGCCGGCCTGCACCATCTGCCGCCGCCACCGATTCGTCGCCCGCGCCGGCGTGTAGGAAAGACAGCGCTGCCCGCGCCGCAGCCGATCACGGGCAAACCGCCGCTGGGCGAAATTGCCACGCGGCAGGCCTACGGTGAGGCGCTGGTGCGCGTGGGCGAGAGCGACCCACGCTTGCGGGTGCTCGACGGCGACGTGAAGAACTCGACGTATGTCGAGAAATTCAAGGAACGCTTCCCCGATCGGTTCATCGAGGGATGGATTGCCGAGCAGAACATGGTCAGCACAGCCGCCGGCCTCGCCGCGCAGGGGTTCGTGCCGTTCGTGTCGTCATTCGCGTGCTTCCTCGAGCGAGCCGCGGATCAGATCCGCATGGCCGGCATCTCGCGCGCGAACGTGAAGCTGTGCGGCTCGCACGCCGGCGTGTCGATCGGCGAAGACGGGCCGTCGCAGATGGCGCTGGAGGATCTCGCGTTGTTCCGCGCGATCCCCGAGGCCGTTGTGTTCTATCCGTCCGACGGTGTCGCCACCGACGCCGCCGTGCAGCTCGCCACCGGGCGCAAGGGCGTCGCCTACATCCGCACGACGCGGGGCAAAACGCCGGGCCTTTACGGCGAGAACGACGCGTTCGCCGTCGGCCAGCTCAAGGTCGTGCGCCGCAGCGAGCGCGATCGCCTGGCGATCGTCGCGGCCGGCATCACGCTCCACGAAGCGGTGGCCGCTCACGATGAGCTGGCGAAGTCCGGTGTCGCTGTGCGGATCATCGATCTCTTCTGCGTGAAGCCGGTCGATGCGGCCGCGCTCCTGGAGCACGCGCGCGCCTGCGACAACCGGATCCTCACCGTCGAAGACCACTATGCGGAAGGCGGCATCGGCGACGCGGTGCTCGAAGCCGTCGGCACGGCCGACGTCGCCGTGCATCGCCTCGCCGTGCGCGAGATTCCGCGCAGCGGTCCACCCAAACAGCTGCTTGAGCGCTACGGCATCGGCCGCGGCGCGATCCTGACGAAAGTCCGCGAAATCCTCGGCGGCTGACGCCTCACGCGGCGGCGCGCCGCAGTGCGCGCAGCGCCAGGTACGCCGGCAGCGCGAGTGCCGTCCCGATCGCGACCGCGCGCGTCGGCGGCCGTTGCGTGGCGTGCGGCGCACGCCACCCGCCTCGGATGTCGGTGCCCGATGCCACGGCTGCGAGCACCGCCCCCGGCGTCGGTGCTGTGGTGCGATCCTGAAAATGATCGTAATCGGTCATCGTGCGCGCCACCTGCTCGTAGAGCGCGGGCGACACGGTGTGCAGCACGTGCATGGCGCGCGCGGCGCCGCCGACGAAGATTTCGCGTCGCGGATGCTCGGCGGCGCGAACGATCGAGCTCGCGACGTCCGTCGGATCGTAGACGGGGCGCGGCGGCTTCAACGCGCGGCCGGTGTAATTGGCGGCGTGCTCGAAGAACGGCGTATCGATCGCCGCGGGCAAGATCGTGACGACGTCGACGCCGGTGCCGATCAGCTCCTCACGAAGCGTCTCGCCGAAGCCGACCACCGCGAACTTCGCCGCCGCGTACGCCGTGTAATACGGCATCGCCATCTTGCCGAGCATCGATGCGATGTTGATCAGAACGCCGTGCCCCTGCGTCATGAAGTGCGGCAGCACGGCGCGCGCGCCGTGGACGCAGCCGAAGAAGTCGGTGTCCACGACGCCGCGGAAGACATCAGGCGGCAGCGTCTCGAATGCCCCGAGCGCGCCGACGCCGGCGTTGTTCACCCAGACGTCGATCCGTCCGAAACGGTCCAGCGCGCGGCGCGCCACCGCGCGCATCGATGTCTCGTCGCGCACGTCGGCCGGGACGGCCAGGCCTTCCGCGCCCGCGGAGCGGCACTGCTCGACGACGCTCTCGAGCGGCGCCTCTCGCCGCGCACACACGACGACCGCGGCGCCGCGGCGCGCGAATGCCAACGCGGTTGCGCGGCCGATGCCGCTCGACGCGCCCGTGAGGACGACGATGGAGTCGGACAGAGCTGGACGCATACTGCACCTCCCGGAGGCGGGGACCAGCAAGCGAGTTGCCAGTCAGTCCTTGCGGTGGGTGTCCCCGGTGTCTATGCTGCCTCGATGCCCGCCGCGAAGCCCGCGACTACGCTCGTGCTGCTCGTGCGCCACGGCGTGACGCCGACGACCGGACGCTTGCTGCCCGGTCGCCGCCGCGGTCTGCATCTGTCGGACGAAGGCCGGCGCCAAGCCGAGGCGCTTGCCACGCGATTGGCAGCGCTGCCCAGGATCGCCGCGATCTACTCGTCGCCGCTCGAGCGCGCCCGTGAAACGGTCGAGCCGCTCGCCAGGCTGCGCGGGCTGGCGGTGCGAGTCGAGCGCGGTCTGCTCGAGGTCGATCCCGGCACATGGACCGGCCTCTCGCTCAAGCGCGCGGCGCGGCGGCCCGAGTGGACGATCGTCCAGCGGCATCCCAGCGCGTTCCGCTTTCCCGGCGGTGAATCGTTCGTGGAGATGCAGGCTCGCATGGCGAGCACCATGGAACGGCTCGTCGAGCGGCATCGTGGCGACACGATCGTCGTCGCCTCGCACGCCGATCCGATCAAGACGCTCGTGGCGTGGGCGCTCGGCGCGCCCCTGGACCTGTTTCAACGGATCGTCATCGCGCCCGCGTCGATCACGGCGATCGCGTGTCGTGCGGAAGGTTTGAGCGTGCTCACGATGAACGCCATGGACGGCGACCTCGCATCGCTGGTCAGGCGCTAGATGGCTCCGTCGTTCGATTTCGAAGCGCCCGATCACTTCACGGCCGGCACCGTCGGCCCACAAGGCCAACGTGTCTTCTATATTCAGGGACGCCAGAAGGGCGAGCTCGTCACGCTGAAGAGCGAGAAGGAACAGGTGCGCGCGCTGGCGACGTATCTCGCACAGATGCTCGACAAGCTGCCGACGGCCTCGGAGGCGACGCCGCAGCGCCTCGAGCTGCTGGAGCCTGTGGAGGCCGCGTGGCCCGTCGCCTCGCTCGGACTTGGCTGGGACGAGGAGCGGGAGCGCATCGTCGTCGTGGCGGAGTCCGTCGTCGAGGAGGAAGGCGACGAGCCCGCGACGGCTCGCTTCGCCATCACCCGCGCGCAGGCGACAGCATTCGTCGAGCGCGCGGAGTCGCTCGTCAAGGCCGGGCGGCCGATCTGTCCGATGTGCAGCCAGCCCAAAGACCCGGCTGGACATGTGTGTCCGAGGAGCAACGGTCACGTCGTGCATTGACGTGGCGGCGCTCCTCGCGCGCGGCGAGGTGACGCTGAAGGGTCGCCTGCCGCGCAGCACGAACGCGACATTCCTTGTCGAGGTCGTGCTCGACGGAAGCCAGGCGTTGGCCGTCTATAAGCCCGAGCGGGGCGAGCGTCCGCTGTGGGATTTCCCGTCGGGCCTGTTCAAGCGCGAGATCGCCGCGTATCACCTCTCGGAGGCGCTCGGCTGGGGATTGGTGCCGGTCACGATCCACCGCGACGGGCCGTATGGCGAGGGCTCGCTGCAAGAGTTCGTGCACGCGGACTTCACGCAGCACTATTTCACCCTGTGCGAAGATCCGGCGTACCGCGAACAGCTGGCGCGCATTTGTGCGTTCGATCTCATTGCGAACAACGCCGACCGCAAGAGCGGCCACTGTCTGCTCGGCCCCGACGGCCGCATCTGGGCCATCGACAACGGCCTGTGCTTCAACGTCGATCCCAAGCTGCGAACGGTGATCTGGGATTTCGCCGGCGAGCCGTTGCCTGAGAGCGTTCGCGACGATCTCCGGCGACTCGTGAAAGCGGGGCCGCCAACGCCGCTGACGACGTTGCTCGACGAGCGCGAGTGCCTAACGCTGGTCGCGCGCGCCAAGCGCCTGGCGCAGGTGGGCCGGTTCCCGTCCGAGGGCGGCGGCGACCGATACCCCTGGCCGCCTGTTTAGATGGGGGGCCTCGAAGGGCCCCCCAAACCCCCCAACGTTCGGAGCGCCCCGGGAAACCCGTGGCGCTCCTCTATCACGCGTACGCAGTCGGTGGTCCCGACATGGCCCCCCAAACCCCCCAGCGCTCGTCGCGCCCCGAGTGAATCTGGGGCGCTCCTCGGTATCGCGCGTGCTCACCGCCCCGAGACGGCCCGCCAAATCCGCCCGGTGGTATCCTGTGCCCGACTGGAGGACCGACCATGGCCGCAGAGACGTTCGACCGCAAAGCAGAGGACGTCGGCAACATCGTGTTCCTCGAGCACGTGAACTTCCGCGTGCCCGATCAGCAGCTCGCCACGGCGTTCTACGTGACCGCGCTCGGCTTCACGCGCGACCCGTACCTGATGGTCGGCCTCGACAACATGTGGATCAATCTCGGACGCTCGCAGTTCCACCTGCCCACCGGAAATCCGAACCACTCGCGCGGGCGCGTGGGCTGTGTCGTCTCCGACTTCGACGCGCTGCCGGAGCGGCTGCACGCCGCCGAAAAGTGGCTCAGCGGCACGAAGTACACGCACCGCGTCGAGAAGAATCACGCGGACGTGACGTGCCCGTGGGGTAACCGGATGCGGCTGCACCGGACCGGCGCGGACTTCGGCTTCATGACGCTTGGCATGCCGTACGTCGAGTTCCCCGTGCCGACCGGCCACGCCGACGGCATCGCGCGGTTCTATCGCGAGATCATGGGGGCGCCAGCGCGGCTCGAGGAAGACCACGGCAGCACGACCGCGCGCGTGCAGGTCGGCCACGGTCAGTCGTTGCTCTTCCGTGAGACGAGCGAAGAGATCCGCGCCTACGACGGCTATCACATCGCCGTCTACGTCACCGATTTCGGCGGCTCACACGCCAAGCTCAACGAGCGCGGCATCGTCAGCCAGGAGTCGAACCCGTACCAGTACCGGTTCCAGGAGATCGTCGATCCCGAGTCGGGCAAACTCCTCTACGAAATCGAGCACGAGGTGCGCTCGTTCACGCATCCGATGTACGCGCGCCCGCTCGTGAACCGGAACCCGGCGCAGCGGCAGCCGACGTACCAGCCCGGACAGGATGCGTTCTACCCGAGGTACGTCTAGCTACTTCAGCTCGATCTCGACGAAGACGAACTCGCCGGGATTCGGATTGACGACGTCGTGCTCCACACCGGCGTCGCGATAGTACGGCGCCCCCTGCGTGAGCTGCGAGGTCGTCTCGCCGCTCTCGCTTCGACTCGCCAGCAGCCCGGTCGTCAGCGGCACGACGACGTACGGGTACTCGTGGCGATGATGGCCGGTGTGGGCGCCTGGCGCGAAGCGCCATTCGGTGACCCGCACCCGCGCGTTGTCGACACGCACCGTGGGGACCGCCTTTGCCATCGGCTCGGGCATGCGGCATCATATCGCGCCTACAGCCCAGCCGCAGGTCGAATCGGGCATGGCAGTGCGAGCCGCAGGTCGTTCGACGACCGAGGCCAGCGTGAAATGCTCTTAAGGAGGATCAGTCAATGGGCGAAATGATCAATCTGACCGCCGAAGACGGACACAAGCTCGCTGCCTACAAGGCCACGCCGACGGGCACGCCGCGGGGCGCGCTGGTCGTCGTCCAGGAGATCTTCGGCGTCAATCACCACATCAAGAGCGTGACCGATCGCTTCGCCAAGGAGGGTTACCTCTCGATCGCGCCCGCGCTGTTCGACCGCGTCGAGCGCGGCTTCGAGTCGGGTTATCAGCAGGCGGACATCGATCGTGGTCGCACGGTGCGAGGCAAGCTCTCGATCGACGACGCCGTGAAAGACGTCCGCGCCGCCGTCAAGGAAGCGCAGAAGTCCGGCCTCAAGATCGGCGTCGTCGGCTACTGCTTCGGCGGCACGATGGCGTGGCTGGCCGCGACGCGCATCGACGGGGTGGCCGCCGCGATCGCCTACTACGGTGGTGGCGTCGCGGATGCCGCAGCCGAGAAGCCGAAGTGCCCCGTGATTTTCCATTGGGGCGAGACGGACGCATCCATCCCGAAGGAGCACTGGGAGAAGGTCAGGCAGAATCATCCGAATCTGACTCAGCACGTCTACCCCGCCGGCCACGGCTTCCACTGCGACGAGCGCGCGTCGTACCACAAGCCGAGCGCCGATCAGGCGATGGAGCGGACGATCCAGTTCCTCAAGCAGCACGTCGGGTAGCGGCGTGCGCGGCCTTCTCGCCTGGGGCGCCTACGTTCCGTACGCACGACTCGACCGCAAGGCCATCGCGACCGCCCTCGGCGCATCGGCCGGGGCCGGCACGCGAGCGGTCGCGTCCTACGACGAGGACGCGACGTCCCTGGGCGTGGAGGCCGCGCGCACCGCGCTTCGACGCGTCTCGGCGACGCCGGACGCCGTCTACTTTGCGACGACCGATCCGGCCTACCTCGACAAGACGAATGCCACGGCGATCCATGCCGCGCTCGATCTGCCGGCTTCCGCGGCCGCATACGACATGCTCGGCTCGATCCGCTCGGCGGCCGGCGCGATGCGTGCCGGCCTCGATGCCCGTGGATCGGCGCTGGCGGTCGTCGCCGACATCCGCACCGGTCTCGCCGGCGGGGGAGATGAGCGCGAGGGCGGTGATGCCGCCGCCGCGTTCTTGTTCGGCGAGGGCGAGGTCGTCGCCGAGCCGCTCGGCCACGCCTCGCAGAGCGCAGAATTCCTCGACCGGTGGCGCGTGCCCGGCGAGACGGCATCGCGCCAGTGGGAGGAACGGTTCGGCGAGCACGTCTACGTGCCGCTCGGCGAGGCCGCGTTGGCGGACGCGCTCAAGCAGGCGGGGGTCACGGCGTCCGCGGTCGACGTTCTGATCGTCGCCGGACCGCACACGCGTTCCAACAAGCGCGTCGCCGCATCCTCCGGTGTGAAGAAGGAAGCGATAGCCGACGATCTCGCCGCGAGCGTCGGCAACGCGGGCGCGGCCCATGCCGGGCTGATGCTGGCCGCCACGCTCGACACGGCGCGGCCGGATCAGGTCATCGCCGTGGTGTCGCTTGCCGACGGCGCCGACGTTACCGTGTGGCGCACCACGGGCGCGATCTCGGCGCGCCGTCCGAGCGCCACCGTCGCCGCCCAGATCGCGAGCGCGGGGCCCGTGTCGTATGCCACGTTCCTGACGTGGCGCGGCTTCCTGCGCCGCGAGCCGCCGCGGCGTCCGGATCCGCAGCCACCGGAGGCGCCGGCCGCCGCGCGCGCCGAAAGCTGGAAGTATGCTTTCACCGGCAGTCGCTGCCAGGCCTGCGGCACGCGTCACGTGCCGCCGCAGCGCGTGTGCGTGAAGTGCCAGGCCGTCGACCGCATGAGGCCCGAGCGCCTGACCGACGTGCCGGCGACGATCGCGACGTTCACCGTGGATCGGCTGGCGTACTCGATGTCACCGCCCGTCGTCGTGGCCGTGGTGGATTTCGAAGGCGGCGGCCGGTTCCAGTGCGAGATGACCGATGTGGATCCGAAGACCGTCAAGATCGGCGACCGCGTCGAGATGACGTTCCGCCGGCTCTATACTGCAAATGGCATCCACAATTACTTCTGGAAGGCGCGGCCGATCCGGACCGCGAGCTGAACGGACGCAAGGAGGCAAACGCTGATGGCCAGCAACGGAATTCGCGACCGCGTGGCGATCGTCGGGATGGGCTGCACGTCGTTCGGCGAGCGCTGGGACAAGAGCACGAGCGACCTGCTCGTCGACGCGACGACGGAGGCGACACAGTCCGCCGGCATCGACGTCAAGGACGTGGATGCGTTCTGGCTCGGCACGCTGTTCTCCGGGCAGAGCGGTCTGACGCTCTCGCGACCGCTGAAGATCGACTACAAGCCGGTCAGCCGGCTCGAGAACTTCTGCGCCACGGGCTCCGAGGCCTTCCGCAACGCCTGCTATGCCGTCGCCTCGGGCGCGTACGACGTCGCCATGGCGATCGGCGTCGAGAAGCTGAAGGACTCGGGGTTCTCGGGACTGCCGAGCACGCGGTCGGTCGGCGACGGTACCGCGGCCGGCATGACGGCACCGGCGATGTTCAGCCTGCTCGCGCCCGCCTATGCGAAGAAGTACGGCGTGAGCGACGAGCAGCTGAAGGAAGTCATGACGCGGATCGCGTGGAAGAACCACAAGAACGGCGCGCTCAATCCGCGCGCACAGTTCCGCAAGGAAGTGCCCAAGGACACGATTGCGTGCTCGCCGCTCGTCGCGGGCGCACTGGGCATTTTCGACTGCTCCGGTGTGAGCGATGGCTCGGCGGCCGCCATCATCGTCCGCGCGGAGGACGCGCATCGCTACACGGACAAGCCGCTGTACGTCAAGGCGCTGTCCTTCGTCGCGGGGCCCGCCGCCGGCCCGATCGACCCGGACTACGACTACACGACGTTCAACGAGGTCGTTGCCTCCGCCGCGGACGCCTACGCTCAGGCGGGGATCAAGGATCCGCGCCAGGAGCTGGCCATGGCCGAGGTTCACGACTGCTTCACGCCGACGGAGCTCGTTCTCATGGAAGATCTCGGTTTCGCCGCGCGCGGCACCGGCTGGAAGGAAGTGCTGGCCGGCACCTTTGATCTCGACGGCGAGCTCGCCGTGAACCCGGACGGCGGCCTCAAGTCGTTTGGCCACCCGATCGGCGCCTCGGGACTGCGCATGCTGTTCGAGTGCTGGCTGCAGCTGCGCGGCGAGGCGGGCAAGCGGCAGATCGCCAGCGTCGCGCGCGGGCGCAAGCTCGCGCTCACCCACAACCTCGGCGGCGCGCCCGGCGAATGTGTCTCGTTCGTGAGCGTGGTCGGCTCGGAGAGGAGCTAGCATGCCCCGGATCGTTTTTTCCCCGAGGTTTCCCAAGCCGCTACTCGAAGTGCTCGAGTCCATGAAGCCCTCGGGCTTCGATATCGCGGTCGTCGACGCGACGGGGCCGGAGTTCCTGACTGCCGCCAAGGACGCGGAGTACTTCATGGGCTTCGGTCGCAACCCGCTCGGGCCCGACTTCTACGCGGCGGCGCCGAAAATGAAGCTCGTGCAGCTCATCAGCGCCGGCTACAACACGATCGACCTCGAGGCGGCGCGACGGGCGCGTGTGCCTGTAGCCAACAACGGCGGCGCCAACTCCGTGGCAGTGGCCGAGCACGCGGTCATGCTGATTCTGGCGACGCTGAAGAAGCTGCACTGGCAGCACAACAACGTGACCGCGGGAAAGTGGCGCATCGGTGATTTCGCCGAGACGCGTCTCTACGAGCTGGAAGGCAAGACCGTCGGGATCGTCGGCCTGGGCAACATCGGCAAGAAGGTCGCGCGCCGGCTACGCGGCTTCGACTGCAAGATCGTCTACTACGACATCATTCGGCTGCCCGAGCACGAGGAAGATGCGCTCGGCGTCCGCTACGTGCTGCTGGACGAGCTGCTCGCGACGGCCGACGTGGTCACGCTGCACACGCCGCTCACCTCGGTGACGCAGAACATGATCTCGGACCGCCAGCTCGAGCTGATGAAGCCGACGGCGATCCTCGTCAACACGTGCCGTGGCCCTGTCGTCGACGAGCGGGCGCTGCACAAGGCGCTCATCACCAAGCGCATCGCGGGCGCGGGCCTCGACGTGATGGTCGACGAGCCGCCGTCCAAGGACAACCCGCTGCTCAACGTGGACAGCTGCACGATCACGCCGCACACGGCGGGCCCCACGTGGGAGAACTGGCCGAAGGCGTTCCGCAACGCGTTCGACAACATCCTGCGCGTGCACGCCGGCCGGCCGCCGCTGTGGGTGGTGCCGGAGCTGCGCGATTTGGTAAAGGGGGGTTAGCCCCCGCCAACCGGGCTGGCGCCGACCAGCGTGCGCGCCAGCTCGATCTCGCCGAAGTGCGTGAAGCCGTGCGTGACGCCGACCAGCGCGAGCACGCGCGCCAGCGGCATCTCGCCGACGAACTTCAGCGCGATCTTGCGATCGAGGTCGGAGGCCGTGAGCGACGGCACGTAGGCCTCGGTGCTCGCCCAGACCTTTTTCAGGTAGTCGGCGAACAGCGGCACATCGGTGATGCGCAGCGCCTGCGCCTCGGCGGTCGACATGCCCGTGCCCTGCGCGGCGGGGTGCAGCCCGAGCCGCTCGGGATAGCCGCCCTCGACCCACACGGTCGGTCGCCGGTTCTGCAGCACGAACCGAACGACGTTGTCCTCCGTGCGCGCGTAGTGCCACAGATTCCACGCGATCGTGTTCGCCTTGGGGTGGCCGGCGGGGACCATGTGCAGCTGCTCGCTCGTGAGGCCGTCGAGGCTCTTGTCCAATGCATCGTGCAGGCGCCTGAGATCGGTGCTCAGCGACTCCAGCAGCGTCATGGCAATCCCTCCCGCGGTCAGAGAACCTGCGTCGCGCGCTCGACACCACGGCGGACCAGACGCAATCGCCCGTCCTCCACGTCGAGCACCGTGACCGAGCAGTTGTCGGGTGCGAAGCCCACCACGCGATCGTCGCCCTCGGCGAAGCCGACGGCGACGTTGATGGCGACGAAGTGCGTGACGACGAGCGTGGGCCGGGGCAGCGCGACGATGGCATCGACCACGCGCTGACGCCACGCCCTCAGCTCCTCGGCCTGCGCTGACCACACGCCGGCCATCACGCCACGCAGCCACACGCCGCGCGCCGCCGGATCCTCCATCGGCGACGGAATCTCTCCCACGGCGGGCTCGATCCGCGCCGTGAATCGCCAGCGCTTCTCGAGCGGCACCGCCGTCTCGCGTGTACGTCGCAGCGGGCTGGTGATGATGGGCAGCGGGCCGAGCGGCGCCATCCGCTCGGCCATCGCCTCGGCCTGTGCTGCGCCTGTCGCGTCGAGGCCGGGATCCGGCGCCTCGGAGAACGCCGCCACGGCCTTGCCGTGACGAACCAGATAGAGCCTGACCACCGCACAAGAATGGCATAAACTCCGCGCATGGCGAGGACGATCATCGATCTCTCGATGCCGCTCGAGAATGACGTGCAGTCGGATCCGCCCGGTTATGGTCCCAAGATCGAATACCTCCGCCACAAAGAGACGGCGAAGGACGTCACGCAGTTCTTTCCCGGGCTCAGGGAGGATCAGCTGCCGGATGCCGAGGGATGGGCGGTCGAATGGATTCGGCTGATGACCCACAACGGCACGCATCTGGACGCGCCCTATCACTTCGCCTCCACGATGAACCGCGGCGAGCGCGCGATCACGATCGACGAGGTGCCGCTCGAGTGGTGCTTTCAGCCCGGCGTGAAGCTCGATTTCCGAACACTCCCTGACGGCTACGTCGTCACGGCGCGCGACGTCGAGGCGGAGCTCAAGCGGATCGGGCACACGCTGCGCGCGCTCGAGATCGTCGTCGTCAATACGCGCGCCGGATCGGCGTACGGCAAGCCCGACTACGTCGCGGCCGGCGCGGGCATGGGGCGCGAGGCGACGCTGTATCTGCTCGAGCGCGGGGTGCGGGTGACCGGCACCGACGCGTGGTCGTGGGACGCGCCGTTCGTGCACACCAAAGAGAAGTTCTCGCAGACCGGCGACGCGTCGCTGATCTGGGAGGGCCACAAGGCGGGGCGCGAGATCGGTTACTGCCACCTCGAGAAGCTGCACAATCTCGAAGCGCTGCCAGCGCGCGGCTTCACGATCGCGTGCTTCCCGGTAAAGATCCGCGGCGCCTCTGCGGGCTGGACGCGCGCCGTCGCCATCGTAAACGGCTAGCCATGCTCTTCATGGTGATCGAGACGTTCCGCAATCAGGACGGCAAGGCGATCTATCGTCGGCTGCGCGACCGCGGCCGCCAGATGCCAGACGGGTTGGCGTTCGTCGGCAGCTGGGTGCAGGCGGACATGGGCCGCTGCTTTCAGCTGATGGAGTGCGACGACGTCACGCTGCTGCAGCGTTGGATCGTGCAGTGGTCGGACCTGATGCAGTTCGAGATCGTGCCGGTCGTCGCGGGTAAAGACACGGCCGCGGCGCTGGCGCCGCTGCTCTAGCGCACGAGACGACCGAGCAGCCGGCGCAGCTTCGGCGTGCGCCGCAGCGCTCGTCCCAGGCGCGGCACATCCGTCGCATCCAGAATCAGCGGTGAGCGCTGGAAGCGTCCCTTCAAATCGTAGTGACACAGGCGGATCTCGTACGACCCCGCCGCTGGCCCCCGCGTGAACTTCAGCAGCTGCACCGTCGGCCGGTGATACCGCGTCTCGATCTGCGCCTCCTCCTCGATGACGCCGCTGCCCCAGTGCAGCGAGAACGTCTTGGCTTTGGTCATGGCTCACCTCATCGGGTAGTATTGTGGTCCCCCCGCAATATCAACCCGGGAGGCACGACATGATCAGCAGTCATAAGATTTTCGCGCCCGTCCTCGGTCTGAGTCTGCTTCTCTCCTCGACCGCGGCCTGGGCCCATGACGACGAGACCAAAGCCCGCGGCGAGAAGCTCGGCCGCGTCGTGTTCAAGACGTCCTGCTCGCCTGAGGCGCAGAAACAGTTCGAACGTGCCCTCGCGATGCAGCACTCCTTCTTCTTCCCCGAGACGGTCAAGGCGTTCACCGCGATCCCCGAGACGGATCCGAGCTGCGCCATCGCGTACTGGGGCATCGCCATCAGCCAGCGTCCCAACCCGTTGGTCCCGCCGTTCCCCGCCGAGGCCCTGAAGAAGGGTCTCGAGGCCGTCGAGAAGGGCGAGTCCATCGGGGCCAAGACCCAGCGCGAGCGCGACTGGCTCGCCGCGCTGAAGACCTTCTACAAGGACTACGAGACCGTCGATCAGGACACGCGGACGAAGAACTACGAGAACGCCATGGAGGCGCTCGTCAAGAAGTATCCGGACGACGTCGAGGCGAAAATCTTTTACGCGCTGGCCCTGAACGAGACGTTCGATCACAAGAACATGGATCCGCTGCTGAAGGCGATCGCGATCCTCGAGCCGATCGATAAGAAATATCCGGACCATCCGGGCGTGACGCACTACCTGATCCACAGCTACGACTTCGCGCCGATCGCGCCACGCGGTGTCCCGGCGGCCAACAAGTACGCCAAGATCGCGCCGGCGGCGCCGCATGCCCAGCACATGCCCTCGCA
>DAIRVP010000006.1:0-12940 GCA_036802765.1 Candidatus Rokuibacteriota bacterium | reverse complement strand
TTCTACGGCGCAGCGAAAGCGGCCGACGCCGTTGGCGATGCGAAGAAGGCGCGTGACTATTTCGACAAGCTGGCGCGCCTTACCCGCAACGCCGACAGCGATCGGCCGGAGCTGCAGGAAGCCCGAAAGCGCCTCGCGAGCAAGTGATCGCTCGCAGTTGTCGTGGCGCGGTCGTTGCCGCCGTGCTGCTGGGCTGCGCAGCCTGGCCGCCGGCGGCGACGATCGCCGACCCGCTGGTCGAGGACAAGGCGGCCGCGCTCGATCCCGATTTCGCCGCGGGCCGCGCGGCCATCGACGCGAAGCAATGGGAGACAGCCATCCGCACGCTGTCGTCCGCAGGGCTGCGCGACACGCGTAACGCCGACATTCAGAATTATCTCGGCTACGCGTATCGCCACACCGGTCAGATGGATTTGGCGTTCAAACACTATGAGCGCGCGCTGCAGCTCAATCCGCGGCACCGGGGCGCGCACGAGTATGTGGGCGAGGCCTACCTGAAGGTGAACGATCTGGCGAAGGCCGAAGCGCATCTGAGCGCGCTCAAAACCATCTGCCTGATTCCGTGCGAAGAATACACCGACCTCGAGAAGGCGATCGCCGAATACCGCCGCAAGGCGGCCCGCTGAGTCAGCGCGCCCACGCCTCCCACAGGCGCGCGGCGAACGCCAGCGACGTCTCGACGTCCTCGTCCAGCATGTAGCGATCCTTCGCCAGCGCCTGCGCGGCCGCGCGCACGCGCGCCAGATACTCATCGCGCGAGGCGTAGCGCTCTTCGATTGCGGGCCGCGGATCGCCGGCACTCTCTCGCTCGCGCCGCGTCTTCGCGAACGGCAGCGTGGCGCCGGCGAAGACCAGCAGCTGCTCGACGCCGCCGACGTCGGAATGGCGGAGATTCCAGCCCGTGTGCGTCGCGAGCGGGACACTCAGCTCCGGCAACACGATCCCGCCAACCTCGTTCCCGTCGCGGTCCACCGCGGCCACGCGCGTCCCGTACGGCGCGCCGACGCGCGGCGGCGCGAGCGTGATCCGGCGCAGCTCCGCGTCGGCGCCGAAGTCGAGGCGCTGCGGGCGGGCGTGCCGCCGCGGATAACGGGCCCCAGGAATGCCGTCGAACGTCTTGGCGAGGCTCTCGGGTGGCACTGCGGTGCCGTCGGCGACGCGCGGATGACGGCTCGGTGGAGGCGCGATACCTTCGGTGACCCAGCGGTCGAGGTTGATCAGGCACGCGCGCAGCAGCCGCCCGTAGTTCACGACGCCACGCAGATGCTGTGAGCGATCGACCCAGCCGTGCGGGTCGGCCGGCGCGTGCTGCGAGTCGGTCGGCGGCCACACACCGGTTCCGTGCTCGGTCCCCGCGAAGTGATAGACGCGCACGCTCGGCCCATGCTCGATGTCACGGGCGCCGTCGGGATCGGTATGGATCAGGGACGCATCGCCGCGGTGGTACTCGGCCGACGTATTCGTGTACATCGTCTTCAGCCGGCCGCGCGGCTCGACCTGGAACGGCTCGAGATGGCACATCGTCCACGGCCGGTCCTTGCTGTTCTGCCCGAAGCGCTGGTTGAACTCGCCTCGCATGCCGCCGGCGACGTTGGCGATCACGCCGTCGAGCGCCTCGCCGCCGCGCTCGTCGGCGTTGAGGCCGTAGTGAATCAGCGTGCGCAGCAGCCGTCCCGTCTGCGAGCGGCCGTAGGCGTAGACCCATCGCGCCTGTGCGGGCGCCTCGCCGCTCTTGAGCCACGCCGCGCAGTCGCGCAGGGCGACGATTCCGAGGCCAACCACCTGCGCGCCGCTCGCGGTATAGGCGACGTGGTACAGCCGTCCCTTGCGGAAGCCGCCGTCGAGCCAGACATGCCGCGGATCAGGCGTCACGCGACCGTCGACGACCTTCGCGAATTTCCACTTCGCCCGCGGGATGATCTCCGGTTCGCCGTCCGGCATGTCCCGCACGGCTAGCACCGCGTCGCGCTCCTCGAGATCGGCCGCCGCGTAGGCCTGATGCGCGCGATCGGACAGCAGGAAGTCGCTCACGTCCTCCGGCGCCTGCAGCTGCACGTACACGCGGCCGCGCACGGGCTGGCCGTGCTCGCGCGCCTCGACCCCATAGAGCCGAATGAGCCCGGGCACATCGGGCAGATCGAACTGCCAGCCGCAGGAAGCGACGACGTAGCCGCGCTGCATGAGAAACCCGTCCCCGGCGTCGATCGGCGGATTCGGATCGCTGCCGGGCCCGAACGTCGGCCGTGTCGCGTGGTTGAAGTTCGGGACGCTGACTGTGTTGCCGCGGTTGACGACGTCGATGAGCGCGCGGCCGCTCGCGCGAGACCGGTCCATCGGCACGAGCAGCGACAGGTCGGCGCTGAACTCGACGCGGCCTGACGGGCCAAGCGGCGCCAGCGCGATGTCGGTCACGCCGCGGTTGGCCGCGTGCGTGGGATCGATCGCATAGCGAAGACGTCCCTTGAGTTCTTCGTACGCGCCTACATCGCCGAATGATTGGCCGCCGGCCAGCGGCCGGCGCAGCGTGACGTCGAAACCGATGATGGCCATCAGAGCTCCTGGAGAAAGCGAAGGATGGCGGCATTGACCTCCGCCGGGCGCTCCTGCTGCGTCCAGTGTCCGCAGCCAGGCAGCACGATCGTTTGCCGCAGCTCGGGGACGAATTGCTTGAGCGCCGGGATCAGGCGCTCCATGCCGCGAAACGCCGTCACCAGATCGCGATCGCCGGTGACGTAGAGCGCCGGCACGGTGACCTTGGCGCCGGCCCACGGCGCCAGCAGCTCCCAGTTGCGATCGATGTTGCGATACCAGTTGAGTCCGCCGCGAAACCCGGTGCGCGCGAACTCGCCGGCATAGAAGTCGACGTCCGCTTCGGTGATCCAGGCGGGCAGCGTCGCGGGTGAGTCGCGCCGGCCGAGGAACCCGCCGTCGCGCGGCACCATGCCGACACCACCGGAGCCGGGCGTCAGCGCGCCGGCGCGTGCGTCGCCCGATCCATAGAAGACGACGCGGCGGATCGTCTCCCGCGGATCGCGCTCCAGCTCCGCTTCGGCGATCCCCGGCTCCTGGAAATAGAGCTGGTAGAACATCGCGTCGTCCGTCCGGGGCATCAGCGTGGTCGGCCGCGCGGCGCCGCGCGGAATGAACGGCACGCTCAGCCCGACGACGGCGCGGAAACGATCGGGCCGCAGCAGCGCCGCGTGCCACGCGACGGGCGCGCCCCAGTCGTGGCCGACCACGACGGCCGTTCCGGTGCCGACGGCGTCGAGCACGCCGACGAGATCACCGACCAGATGCAGCAGCGTGTACGCCGCGATCGCCTCCGGCCGGTCGGTTTGTCCGTAGCCGCGCTGATCGGGCGCGACGGCGTGGTAGCCGGCCTCGGCGAGCGCCACGAGCTGATGGCGCCACGAGTACCAGGACTCCGGGAAGCCGTGGCAGAAGACCACGAGCGGTCCCTCACCCGCCTCGGCCAGGTGGATGCGAATCCCGTTGGCCTCGACGGTTCGGTGGCGAATCTCGGCGCTCATGCGCGACGCTTCGGCGGATGCGCCTTCACCGCCGCCTCGTTGACCTCGGTCCCCCAGCCCGGCCCGGTCGGCAGCACGAGATGCCCGTTCACGATCTTGGGCACCGTCGTGACCAGCTCGTCGTACCAAGGGACGACGTCGGGATCGATCTCCATGATCCGCAAATTCGGCACGATCGCGCAGAAGTGCGCGTTCATGCACGTCGACAGCCAGCCGTAGAAGTTGTGCGGCGCGACGTTGACCTCATACGTGTCCGCCATGTTGGCGACCTTCACCGACTCGCCCACGCCATTCCACGGCGTGTCGACGATGGCGACGTCCACGGATTGGTGCTCGAAATACGGCCGGTAGTCGCGGCGGCCGAACAGGCACTCGCACGAGGCGACCGGAATGTTGATCTTCGAGCGGATGTAGTGCAGCGCCTTCGCATCGCGCGTGTCGATCTCGACCCAGAAGAGATCGAACGGCTCCATGGCGCGCGCCATCCGGATGAAGCCCTCGGTCTTGAAGTTGAAGTTCAGGTCCACCAGGATATCCATGTCCGCGCCCGCGCCCTCGCGGAAGGCCGCGAGCTGATCGCGCACGTTGCGCAGCACGTGGCGGTCGGCGTTGAGCTCGGGATAGTCGCGGCTGCGCCGCGCGAAGCCCGGCGCGTGCTGATAGGGCTCGTCGACGTCGAGGATCATCGGATTCGTCTTGAGCGCGGTCCAACCCTTTTCGCGCACCTCCTTGCCGAGGTTCACGACGTCTTGCAGCGTCTTGAGCCGCGGCAGCTGCATGGCCTGCCAGCGCGCCAGCCGGTAGGTGCCGCAGTGCGACCAGTACACGCGGATGCGCTCGCGCACCGGCCCGCCGAACAGCGCGTACACGGGCACGCCGAGCGCGCGCGCCTTGACGTCGAGCAGCGCGTTCTCGATGGCGGCGATGGCCTGCTGCACGACGCCGCCCGCGGCCTGCCGCCGCACCGCGTAGAGCTGCGTCACGATCGCCTCCCACGCGCGCGGATCCTTTCCGATGATCAGCGGGATCAGCCCATCGATCACCGCCGTCACGCCCAGGCCGCCGAACGTCTCGTTGTATTCGCTCCAGCCGACGATGCCGCCGTCCGTCGTGATCTTGAGAAAGTCGAAGTTTCGGTCGCCGGCGTCGGCGTGCAGGTGCTCCACTCGTTCGATCTTCATGCCGGTCTCCTCGCTGGATGCTTTCGCACCACCGCCTCGTTGACCTCGGTGCCCCAGCCGGGGCCCGTCGGCAGGATGAGATGTCCGTCGACGATCTGGGGCGGCACCGTGTAGAGCTCGTCGAGCCACGGCACGGCGTCCACGTCGATCTCCATGATGCGAAAGTTCGGCGTCACCGCGCAGAAGTGCGCGTTCATCATCGTGGCCAGATGGCCGTAGAAGTTGTGAGGCGCGACGTTGATCTCGTAGGTGTCGGCCATGGCCGCGATCTTGAGCGACTCCGCGACGCCATTCCAGGGCGTGTCGACGATGGCGACGTCGACGGCCTGCCGCTCGAAGAACTCGCGATATCCCCGGCGCGTGTACTGGCTCTCGAGCGAGGCGACGGGAATGTCGATGCGCGACCGGATGTAGTGCAGCGCGGCCGGATCGAACGAGTCGATCTCGACCCAGAACAGATCGAAGGGCTCCATCGCCCGCGCGACCTTCACGTAGCCTTCGGTGCGGAAGTTGAAGTTCAGATCCACCAGGATGTCGACGTCGCGGCCGGCGCCCTCGCGAAACGCGGCGAGCTGGTCGCGCAGAGCGCCGATGATCCGGCGCTCGGCGTTCAACGACGGAATTTCGGAGTCGGCACGGGCGAATCCCGGCATGTGCGGGTGTGGCGCACCGCGATCGAACAGGAAGATGTTCGTTTTGAGCGCCGTATAGCCACGCGCGACGACCTCTTTGCCCTGCGCGACGACGTCGTGCAGGTTGCACACTGGCGGGATCTGCATCTGCTGCGAGGCGAAGAGCCGGAAGTAGCCGCAGTGCGACCAGTAGAGACGCAGGCGCTGGCGCTGTGGTCCGCCGAGCAGCTCGTAGACCGGGATGCCGAGCGCGCGCGCCTGCACGTCGAGCAGCGCGTTCTCGATGGCAGCGATCGCCTGCTGGATCACGCCGCCCGGAGCCTGGCGCCGCACGGCATAGAGCGTCGTGACGATGGCCTCACGCGCGCGGGGATCGCGGCCGATCACGAGCGGCGCCAGCCCGTCGATGGCGGCGCTGACGCCGACGCCCCCGAACGTCTCGTTGTATTCGCTCCAGCCCACGAGCCCGCCGTCGGTGGTGAGTTTCAGGAAGTCGAGCGCGCCCTTGCCGGCGTCCGCGTGCAGATGCTCGACCCGCTCGATCTTCACGCGTCTCTCCCGAGCCGGCCCAGCGTCCACGCGTAGTCGAAGGCGATCTCGCGCAGGTAATCGTAGCGGCCCGACGCGCCGCCGTGGCCGGCGGCCATATTGATCTTGAAGAGCGCCTGCGTCTCGGGCGAGCGCGCGCGCATCCGCGCCACGTACTTCGCCGGCTCCCAGTACATGACCTGGCTGTCGTTGAGCGAGGTCCGCACGAGGATGGTGGGATACGGCCGCGTGGAGAGGTTCATGTAGGGATCGTAGGTGCTCATCACGTCGTCGTAAGTCTTCTCCTTGGGATTGCCCCACTCCTCGAACTCGCCGACGGTGAGCGGCAGCGACTCGTCCAGCATCGTGTTGATGACGTCGACGAACGGCACGCGCATCACGGCGGCCGCGCAGAGGTCCTGACGCCGATTCAGCACGGCGCCGATCAGCAGTCCGCCGGCGCTCCCGCCCTCGATGACGACGCGGTCGTGCGCGGTGTAGCCCAGCGCCACGAGGTGATCCGCGCAGGCGATGAAATCTGTGAACGTGTTGGGCTTGTTCAGCAGACGGCCCGTGTCGTGCCAGCGCTTGCCGAGCTCGCCGCCGCCTCGGATGTGGGCGATCGCGAAGGTGACGCCGCGGTCGAGAAGGCTCAGCCGGCTGGAGGAGAACGTCACGGGGTAGGGCAGCCCGTACGCGCCGTAGCCGGACAAGAGCATCGCGCTCGACCCGTCGCGCGCGGTTTCGGCGCGAGCGACGAGCGAGATCGGCACGCGCGTGCCGTCCGGTGCCGTCGCCCAGATGCGCTCGCTGCGATAGCGCGTCGGATCGTAGCCGCCGAGCACCTCGGTGCGCTTGAGCAACGCCAGCGTGCGCCCCTCCATGTCGTAGTCGAAGACCGAGGCTGGCGTGACGAGCGACTGGTAGCGGAATCGATAGCGGTTGGTGTCGAACTCCGGGTTGGCGTCGTCATCGACCTCGTACGTCGGCTCGGGAAACTGCACGTGGTGCGAGCCGTCGTCGGCGGGCCGCAGGATCCGCAGCCGGATCAGCCCGTCTTCGCGCTCGTGCACGACGACGTGCCGGGCGAAGACGTCGAAGTCTTCCAACATCACGTCGTCGCGGTGGGCGAGCACCTCCGACCACCGCTCGGCGCGCGCGTCGTCGACCGGCGCCGTCACCAGACGGAAATTGCGCCGGCCGCCGCCGTTGGTCCGAATCCAGAACCGCTCGCCGCGCTCGTCCATCCCGTGATCGACGTCGTACTCGTGATCCTTCTCGCGCGGCTGGATCATGCGCCACTGGCCGAAGGGCTCGTCCGCCCGCAACCACCGATAGTCGCCCGACGTGAACGATCGCGCGGCGGCGAAGACGACTCGGCGGCTCCGCGAGCGGAACACGCCGAGCCGAAACAGCTCGTCGGGCTCTTCCAGCAGCAGGTCGTCCGCGGCGGCGCCGAGTCGATGGCGCCAGAGGCGGAACGGCCGCTTGGCGTCGTCCTCGGTGACGTAGAACAGGATCGCGTTGTCGGCGCTCCACGCGGCCGAGGAGACCTTCTCGATGCGGTCCGCCAGCACGGCTCCGCTCTCGAGATCTTTCACGTGCAGCGTGTAGTCACGGAACCCCGTGAAGTCGACGGAGTAGGCGAGCAGGCGTCCGTCGTCGCTCACCGTGTAGACGCCGAGTGAGAGAAACGCGTGACCCTCGGCCATGCGATTGAGATCGAGCGTGATCTCCTCGGGCGCGCCCGGTTCGTCGCGCCGTCGGCAGTAGATCGGATACTGCTTGCCCGTCTCGGTACGCGAGTAGTAGACGTGGCGTCCCCGGCGGTACGGGACGGTCGAATCGTCCTCCTTGATGCGGGCGAGCATTTCCTTGTAGAGCGCGTCCTGGAATGCTTCGGTGCCCTTCATCACGGCGTCGGTGTACGCGTTTTCGGCTTCGAGATACGCGATCACCTCCGGGCTGTCCTTGTCCCGCAGCCAGGCATACTCGTCCTCGATCCGCTCACCGTGCAGCACACGGGTCGTCGGGACGCGTTTTGCGATCGGAGGGTCCGGACGCATAGGGCCCCGATTGTACCTCCGGGTGCACGGGTCGGCGGACCGGCCGAACCGTGAGAAGATGACGCTCCGCGTGGGAGTGCGAGCCGCAGCCGGAGGCGAGGCGAGCCTGTAACCATGGAGCTCAAATTGACGCGGAGCACGCTGCGGCCGTGGCGCGTGGGCGACGAAGCATCGCTCGTCGCGAACGCCAACAACCGCCGTGTGTGGCGCAATCTTTCGCGCCTGCCACATCCCTACACCCACGCCGATGCCGACGCGTGGATCTCGCGCGCGAGGGTGCAGTCGCCACCGACGGACTTTGCGATCGAGGTCGACGGCGCGGCGGTCGGCGGCATCGGCATCGAGATCGGTCGCGACGTGTTCTATCGTTCGGCCGAGGTGGGCTACTGGCTGGGTGAGCGATGGTGGGGCCGCGGCATCGCCAGCGAAGCGCTGCGCGCGGTGACCGAGTATGCGTTCGCGACGTTCGATCTGTGTCGGCTGCACGCCGGCGTGTTCGAGTGGAACCCCGCATCCATGCGCGTGCTGGAGAAGGCCGGCTACACGCTCGAGGCGCGCCACCGGAAGAACGTCACCAAGGACGGCGAGACGATCGATCGTCTGGTCTACGCGCTCGTGCGAAGCGATGCCTGAGCTGCCGGACGTCACCGTCTACGTCGAGGCGTTGCGCGAGCGCGTCGTCGGGGCGCGCCTGCAGCGCATTCGACTGGCCACGCCCTTCGTGCTGCGCTCGGTGGATCCACCACTCGCCGACGTGGTCGGACGAACGGTCACCGGCGTACGCCGGCTCGGCAAGCGCATCGTGCTGGCGCTCGAGGACGACCGTTTCGTCGTCATCCATCTGATGATCGCGGGACGGCTGCACTGGAAAACGGCGGGGGCACGACCTCCCGGCAAGATCGGCGTCGCCGCGTTCGACTTCGACACGGGGACGCTCGTCATGACCGAGGCCGGAACGAAGAAGCGCGCGGCGATCCATCTCGTGCGCGGGGAGGCCGCGCTCGCCGAGCACGATCCCGGCGGCCTCGAGCCGCTCACGGCGAGCCTCGAGGAATTCCGCGCCGCGCTGACATCCGAGAGCCACACGCTCAAGCGCGCGCTCACCGACCCGACGATCTTTTCGGGCATCGGCAACGCCTACGGCGACGAGATTTTGCATCGCGCGCGCCTGTCGCCGGTCAAGCTGACGCGCGCGCTGCCGGACGAGGAGATCAAGCGCCTGTTCGAGGCCACCCGCGCGACGCTGACCGACTGGATCGAGCGGCTTCGCCGCGAGGCCGCCGGTGACTTTCCCGAAGGCGTCACCGCGTTTCGTCCGGACATGGCCGTGCACGGCCGCTTCCGACAGCCGTGTCCCGTCTGCGGCGCGCCGGTGCAACGTATCGTGTACGCGGAGAACGAGACGAACTACTGTCCGCGCTGCCAGACCGGCGATCGGCTGCTTGCCGATCGCGGACTGTCCCGCCTGCTCAAGCAGGACTGGCCGCGCACGCTCGACGAGCTGGAGCGCCATGTGGCGGCCCGGCGAGGAGGAGACCGATCGTGAGCTTTCGCTTCGTGACCCAGCCCGAAATCCGCCGCGAGGCGCGCAAGACCCTGCCGCTGGAAGTCTGGAACTTCGGCGATGGCGCGTCCGAGACGGAGCTGACCAAGCGTCGTAACCGTGCTGCGCTCGACCGTCTCGCCATCCGACAGGACATTCTCGTCGACGCGCGGCAGATCGACACGACGACGTCGCTGTGCGGGGTGCCGCTGTCATGGCCCGTGGTGATCGCGCCGATGGGCGGGTTGGTGCTCTTCCACGACGAGGGTGACGTCGAGATGGGGCGCGGCGCCGAGCGCGCCGACACGCTGCAGTTCCTCTCCGGCGCGACGGGCTGGCCGGTCGAGGCGGTCGCCGCGGCGAGCAAGGGTCCGAAGATGTTCCAGCTCTACCACCACGGTGATCGCGCCTGGGTGGCCGATCTGCTCGCGCGGGTCGAAGCGTCAGGCTATCTCTCGGTCTGCCTCACCGTCGATACGCAGGTCTACAGCCGACGCGAGCGCGACATTCTCGCGCGCTGGGCCCCGCGCGATGCGATGAAGAAGGCGCCGAATCCGCGTGGGCCGGATCTGAACTATGCCGAGCGCCTCACCTGGAGCGACGTCGAGTGGCTGCAGAAGACGACGCGGCTGCCGATCGGGCTCAAGGGCGTGATGACGGCGCGCGACGCCAAGCGCGCGGTCGACATGGGCGTGCGCATCGTGTGGGTCAGCAACCACGGCGGCCGCCAGCTCGATTCGACGCAGGCCTCGATCGACGCGCTGCCGGCCATCGCCGACGTCGTCGGCGATCGCGCCGAGATCATCATCGACGGCGGATTCAGCCGCGGCACAGCGGTGCTCAAGGGCATCGCCTGGGGCGCGCGGGTCGTGGCAATCGGGCGAACGGCGCTGTGGGGGCTCGCCGTCGGCGGCGCGGAGGGCGTGCAGAACGCGCTCGCGATCCTGCGTGACGAGCTCCGGCGCGACATGGCGCTCTGCGGCCAGACGAGCATCACGCGCCTGACGCGCGACTGCGTGTTCCGCGTGGACTAGAGGCCGGGAACATCGCCTCCTTGCCGCCGGTTAGATACTCGGCCTGATGGCCCTGATCCATCACCGAATGGAGGTCGCCATGAAGACTCCGTGGCCTCGCATCGCGTATGTGATCGCGCTCTTGCTACTCGTGCCCGGCGTGGCGCTGGCCGACGGCGGCGGCGGAGGTGGCGGTGGCGGCGGGGGAGGGGATGCCGCCGCCCTGAAGAAGCAGACGCCCGAGTACACGGCAGGCGTCAAGGCCATCGAGTCCAAGGACTTCGCGCGCGCGGTCACGCTGCTCGAGGTCGCCGTGCAGCGCACACCGGACGACGCCGACGCCTGGAACTACCTCGCCTATGCGACGCGCAAGAACGGGGATCCGGCTAAGGCCATCCCTCTCTACGAGAAGGCGCTCGCCATCGACCCGCGCCATCTCGGCGCGCACGAATACATCGGCGAGGCGTATCTGCAGCTCAACGATCTGGCGAAGGCCAAGGAGCACCTCGCGCGGCTGAACAAGCTCTGCTTCTTCAGCTGCGAGGAATACCGCGACCTCAAGAAGGCCGTGCAGGCCTACGAGAAAACGCACGGCGAGGTCAAGCCGGCGGTGGCTAAGTAGCCCGGTATTTCTTCTCCGCGTCGGGCGCCAGCGTGATGCCGTGGCCGGGGCGATCCGAGATGCGGAACGCGCCGCCGTCGCACTTCGGCATGCCCTCGAACAGGTCGCCGGGCGTCCAGTCGATCAGCTCGACGAGGAACGAATTGGGCAGCGCGGCCGCCACATGCACGGACAGCTCGTGCACGACGTGGGGTGACAGCGCGATCTGGTGGGCGGCGGCCAGCGCGCCGATGCGCAGCGTCTCGGTGAAGCCGTTGGCGCGACAGACGTCCGGCATCAGATAGCGTGCGGCGCCGCGCGCGATGAGCTCGCGGAACTCGAAGCGGGTGTAGTTGTTCTCGCCGGTGGCCACGGGAATCCGGATGGCCCTGGCGACCTCGGCGCAGCCTGCAGGATCGTCGGCCAGCGTCGGCTCCTCGTACCACACCAGGTCGAAGTCCTCGAGCACGCGCGCCTGGCGGATCGAAGCGTCCACGTCGAGCTTCTGGTTGACGTCGACCATCAGCCGCACGCCGTCGCCCACCGCCTTCTTCACGGCCTCGACGCGGCGGCGATTCTCGCGCGGATCGGGATGATGGATCTTCATCTTGTAGTAGCGGCAGCCCATCGCCGTGTAGCGCTTCGCTTCGCCAATCAGATCGTCGAGGGAGTACGACCCCCAACCGCCGCTGCCATACGCCTCGACGCGGTCGGTCACCGCACCCCACAGCTTCGCGAGCGGCAGTCCGGCGGCTTTGCCCGCGACGTCCCAGAGCCCGATGTCGAGCGCGGAGAGCGCGTAACCCGCGATGCCGACCTTCCTGATGCCGCGATCGGCGCGGTACATCTTGTCCCAGAGCCGACCGACCTGCGTCGGGTCCTCACCGATCAGCAGCGTCGCGAGCCGCCGCGCGTAGGCCTCGACGGCCTCCGAGCCGGCGCCGCCGAACACCAGCGAGTAGCCGAGACCGTCCACGCCCGCGTCGGTTCGCACACGCGTCACGACGAGACGATGCTCGGGCAGATCGAGCGCGATGGGCTTGGTGGTCGGCACCTGGAGCGTGAACGTATCGATCGCGGTGATCTTCATGGCGCCATCCTATCGCGCACCGCTAGCCGGTACGCGGGGCCGAAGAGATAGCGCGCGACCTTGACCGACGCGCGCACGTAGCCGGGCTCGAGATTTTCGATCTTACCGCGCACCCGCGCGTGCAGGCGCGGCAGCGCGTGGAACGGAATCGCGGGATAGGCGTGGTGCTCGGCGTGGTACGGCATGTTCCACGCGAACAGCTTCACGAGCGGCCAGGTCAGCGTCGTGCGCGTGTTCTCGAGACAGTCGCGCGTGAACGCACAGCCCGTGTGCTCGGCCAGCAGATACGGTCGGAGGAATGCCTGGCCGATCATCCACGGAACGATCCACACGACGAGCGCAGCGGCCGAACCGGTCGCGATCGAGAGGCCCCCGACGACCAGGTACACGGCCACGTAGGCACGCGCCTCGAGGATGAGCGGTCGACGCTCGGCCGGCGCCATCCACGGCCGATCCGCTCGTCCGGACGCCAGTCGCAGGATGTCGCCGATCCGACGCATCGCGTTCGGGATTCCCGTCAACACGACGACGTACGCGAGCGGCGACGTCGGCTTTACGAAGAACAGCTCCGGATCGCGCTCAACGTCTTGGGTGAAGCGATGGTGGTCCCAGTGATAGACGCGATAGTTCCGGTAGGGCCAGAAGCCGATCAGCCCGGCCAGTGTCCCGAGCACCGGATTGAGCCAGCGGGTCCGAAACGCGGTGCGATGCGCCGTCTCGTGAAGCGCGCAGAAGATGAAGGCGACCATGTAGCCC
>DAIRVP010000005.1:37652-62225 GCA_036802765.1 Candidatus Rokuibacteriota bacterium | reverse complement strand
CGCGCGCGGATTTCGTCGAGCGCGCGGCGGCGCGACTCGGCCGCCGGCAGACCGGCCGTCTCCACCGCGGCCAGCGCGCCAGCGAGATCATCGTCCTTGATCTGCTGGCGTGCCCAGCTGGAGTAGTCCTGCTGACCCAGGTGCCACGCCCACGTCGGCTCGTCCACACCTTCGGCCAGCTCGACGAAGCGCACGAGATTGGACGCACGAAGGTTGAGCGCGCCCGCAGGTCCGCGGAAGTAGAACGAGCGGTCCGGCGGCAGCTCGCCCTCCGTGTACTTGCGCACGTGTCGCCGATGCTGCACGCGACGCTTGCCCACGCGGAAGCGCTGCGCGCGCGGTTGCGGGCCCAGCCACGCAATCGCCGCCTCGCCCTGGGCCAGCGGTTGCCCGGCGAGGGAAGGAGGCCGGCCCGACGCGGCGGCACGACTCGCCGCGGTGAACGCCGCCAGCTCGGTGGCCGCGACGACGTTGGGCAGTCCGCGCACATCGGGCGCGAGCTCGCTCACGTCGAGCGTGCTCATGCAGAACGATTCTGTCCCCGCACGTAGCAGCTCGCCGACCGGCGAGCCGTCGGCGGGCACGATGTGGTGCGCTTCGTCCAGGATCACCCAGTGCGGCAGGCCGGTCGTCGAGCGCACGATCGCCACGGCGCCGAGCGCCTTGCTCGCGTACGCGACCTTTTCCGCGCGCGACATCGCCGAGAGGTTCAGCACGAGGCTGGTGCGCGGTTGGTGCAGGAGCTGGCGCAGCTCGTCCGGGGTCGGCAGGACGCGCTCGCTGCCGCCGCCGAAGACGACGACGCGCTCGAGCTCGGCAAACGCCTGGTAGTCACCCTCGGGATCGATGAGCAGCACCGAGCGTCCGCTTTCGATGAGCCGCTC
This sequence comes from Candidatus Rokuibacteriota bacterium, assembly GCA_036802765.1. Classification (GTDB taxonomy): domain Bacteria; phylum Methylomirabilota; class Methylomirabilia; order Rokubacteriales; family CSP1-6; genus AR12. The sequence continues at coordinate 61,341 of DAIRVP010000005.1, read as the reverse complement.
GACGAGCAAGCCGGTCAGCGTCGACTTGCCGCTCGCCGACGGGCCGACGATCAGCAGACGCGCGCCGTGCGGCGCGATCGTCACCGGCTCGCCATCGCCGGTCTCGCCGATCGTGAGCCGGTGCCGCGTGAGCCGCGGCATGATGGCCGCCAGGTCGTTCACCAGATGCTCCTGGATGAACTCGATCACGCCCCGAGCGCCCGGCGCGCGAGTGACGTAATCGGCGCGCTCGCGCAAGGCCGGGATCGCATCGGCCACGGCCACCGCGCACTCCGACATCGCGAGAAACGCGTGATCGTTCTCGGCGTCGCCGATGCCGACCATGTTGTGCGCGGAGAGCGCCAGCACGGTCAGCGCGGCGTCGAGGCCGGTGCCCTTCGTGACGCCGCCCGGCAGGAGCATCAGCGCACCCTTGTTGAAGACGAGCGTGCGCTCCACTCCGGTGTCGCGGATCGCCGCGAGCGCGGGGTCGGCCCAGGCCTCCGTCGTCGCGATCATCGACGAGCCGAGATCGAACGGCACGCCATGGCGACGCAGCTCTTCGACGAGCGCGGGCTCGGGTGCATCGCCAAGCGCACGCGCCTCGCGAGTCTCCGGGAAATAGAGGAGGGCCCCGTTCTCAGCCACGACCGCATCGAACATGCGATCGACGTCGGGGCAAACGCTGCGCAAATCGGGAAGCATTCGGCCGGTGACCAGCAAGACTTTGCGGCCGGAGTCTCGGACGCGGGCGAGCGCCTGGACGACGTCCGGCAAGCACCGGCCGCCGTCCGCGATGGTGCCGTCGTAGTCGCAGGCGAGGACGTGAACGTTCACGAGATGGTCCAGTGCATTCAACGTACCACGCACGTTCCGCCGGGCGACTAACCTCCCGTCGAGGCCGGCGCGACCGCGATCGTCCCCGCCGCCGCCAAGCGGTCGATCTCCGCCGGCGTGACGCCGAGCTCGGTCAGCACCGGAGCGGTGTGCTCGCCGAGCCGTGGCGCCGGGCGGCGAATCGCAGCCGGTGTGGCGGAGGCGCGCACCGGGAACGTCAGCATGCGGGCCGTGCCGTAATCGGGCTGCTCGACGTCGGCCACGAGCCCCAGGTGCTTGACCTGCGCATCGACGAAGACTTCGTCGAACTCGTAGACCGGCCCGGCGGCGATGGCGGCACGCTCGAACCGCTCGAGCCACTCGGCGGTGGTCGCGCCGGCGAGCGCGCGCTCCACGTGTGCGCGAAAGTCATCGTAGTGCGTCAGCCGCGCGTCATTCGTCGCGAAGCGCGGATCGGTCGCCAGCGTGGAATCGTCCAGCGCTTTGCAGAACCGATCGTACTGATCGGGGTTCATCATCACGACCTGAATCATCCCGTCCTTGGTCGGATAGGCCTCTGCCGGCGTCAGGTTGGCGTTGCGGTTGCCCATTCGCCGAGGGGCGTGTCCCGTGTCGAAGTACTGAGCGACCGGATCGGGCAGCAGGCTCAGCGTCGAGGCCAGAAGGTTGACGTCGAGATGCTGGCCGGCGCCCGTGCGGAAGCGATGCACGAGTGCCGCGTTGACCGCGCCAAACGCGCACAGCGCAGCGGCGAGATCGGAGACCGAGCCGCCGACCCGCGTGGGCGGCTGACCCGGCATGCCGGTGAGCGCCATGAGCCCGCTCATCCCCTGCGCGATCGTGTTGTAGCCGGGACGCTTGGCGTAGGGCCCGGTCTGCCCGAAGCCCGTCACCGAGGCGTAGACCACGCTGGGGTTCGCCCCGCTGACCGCCTCGTAGCCCAGACCGAGCCGGGTTGCCACCCCAGGCAAAAAGTTTTCCACGATGACATCCGCGCGACGCGCGAGCTCGAAGGCCAACCTGGCGCCCTCCGGATGCTGCAGCTCCACGGCGATCCCACGCTTGCCGCGGTTGATGGCCGCGAACGCCGCGCTCATGCCGTCGCCGCCGCGCCAGGAGCGCAGATCGTCGCCTCGTCCCGGGCGCTCGAGCTTGATGACGTCCGCCCCGAGGTCGGCCATCAGGGTCGCGCAGTACGGGCCAGCGATCACCCGGGAGAGGTCGAGAACACGGATGCCGTCGAGCACGCGGATGAGTATAATCGCGCACCGTCCCTGAGGTCTCGGAGGAACCCATGAAGCGATTCATCGTCCGACGGGTTGGTTATGCCTTGCTCTCGCTCGTCGTGCTTTCGGCGACGATCTTCGTCTTCGTCCGTCTCACCGGCGACCCGGCAGTGCTCCTCGTCGAGCCCGGCGCGAGCAAGGGCGACATCGAGGCTATACGGACCGACCTCGGTCTGGATCGACCGCTGTTGGTGCAGTACGTGCTGTTCGTGAAGGGTCTCGTGCGCGGGGACTTTGGCCGCTCGTTCTACTACCGCACGCCCGTGCTCGAGCTGTACCTCGAGCGGTTGCCGAATTCCCTGCTCCTGGCTCTGGTGGCCATGGCCTTCTCGCTCGCTATCGGCATCCCGAGCGGGATTCTCGCCGCCGTTCGCGTGAACGGCTGGTGGGACGGAGCGGGCAAGGTGTTCGCGCTGCTCGGGCTCTCGATGCCGTCCTTCTGGGTCGGTCTGCTACTCATCCTCTTCTTCTCGGTCTACCTGGGCTGGCTGCCGTCGTCGGGCTCCGGCACGCCGTGGCACGTGCTGATGCCGGCCTTCGCGCTTGGCTGGTACTTCGCCGCGGCCCACATGCGGCTCACGCGCTCGTCGATGCTCGAGGTGCTCGGCTCCGAGTACATCAAGCTCGCGCGCCTCAAAGGCCTGCCCGAGGCGCTCGTCATCGGCAAGCACGCGTTCAAGAACGCGCTGATTCCGGTGCTGACGCTGGCCGGTATCAATCTCGTGCTCATGGTGAATGTTGCCGTCGTGGTCGAGACCGTCTTCGCCTGGCCGGGGGTCGGGCGATTGCTCTACGAGGGCATCGCGTTCCGCGACTTCCCCGTGGTGCAGACGACGGTGATCCTCGGCGGCGTGATGATCGTCCTCGTCAACCTCGCGGTGGATCTCATGTACGCCGTGATCGATCCGAGGATCCGTTATGAGCGTTAACCCCGCCGCCACATCCCGGGCCGCCACACTCACCGTCGCATGGCGCCTCGCTGCCTTCCGTCGCGAGAATCTGCCGTGGTTTCCGATCATCGTTCTCACCACGCTGGCCGTGCTCGCCATCTTCGCCGACTTCATTGCACCCCACGACCCTCAGGTCGGTCTGCTCGGCGAGCGGTTCCGGCCGCCGGCGTGGCAGCAGGGCGGGAGCACGGCGCACCTCCTCGGCACGGACCACGTCGGGCGCGACGTACTCTCGCGTCTGATTTTCGGCGCGCGCGTCTCGATGGTCGTCGGCTTCACCGCCGTGATCTTCGCCGGCGTGATCGGCACCGTGCTCGGAATCCTCGCCGGCTATCTCGGCGGCTGGGTGGACCAGGTGATCATGCGAATCACCGACGCGTGGCTCGCGCTGCCGGCGCTGACCTTCGCGATCTTCCTGGCCGCCATCGTCGGCCCGAGCGAGCTGAACATCGTCATCATCCTCGGCGCCGTGTATTGGACGCGCTACGCGCGCGTTGTGCGTGGCGAGGTGCTCTCGCTCAAGGAGCGCGACTACGTGCGTCTGGCCATCGTGGCCGGCTGCTCCAAGCGCACGATCATGAAGCGCCACATCCTGCCGAACGTGGTGAATTCCGCCATCGTGCTCGCCACGCTCATGCTCGGCGTGGTGATCGTCACCGAGGCGGCGCTCTCGTTCCTGGGCGTCGGCGTGCCGCCGCCCAAGCCGGCGTGGGGCCTGATGCTCGCCGACGGCAAGAAGGGACTGATGGCCGGGTACTGGTGGCTGACCGTGCTGCCCGGCGTGTGCATCATGCTCATGGTCCTGTCCGCCAACCTGCTCGGCGACTGGCTGCGCGTGAAGCTCGACCCGCAGCTGCGGCAACTGTAGTGCGAGCCGCAAGACGTCGTGGGGCTGGGGCCCCACCGTCTGAGGCGAGCCTGGGAATAGGAGCGGCGTGACCATGGAGGAGCCCCTCCTCGATGTGCGCGGCCTCACCACGCACTACGTGAGCGCGCGCGGCACGCGCGTGACGCGCGCCGTGCAGGAGGTGTCGTTCTCGCTGCGCGACGGCGAGACGCTCGGCATCGTGGGGGAGTCGGGCTCGGGCAAGTCTACGCTCGCGCTGTCGCTGCTGCGCCTGTTGCCGCCAGGCGCGCGTATCGTCGCCGGCTCCGTCCGGTTCGAGGGCGAAGATCTTCTCGCCAAGCCCGAATCCGAGATGCGCGCGATCCGCGGCAAGCGCATCGCGATGATTCTGCAAGACCCGATGGCGTCGCTGAATCCGCTCTTCACCGTCGGCGATCAGGTGGCCGAGCCGCTACGTGTGCACGAAGGCACCAGCCGCCGCAAAGCGTGGGACCGCGCGCGCGGCCTCCTGGGTGCGGTACGTATCTCGGCGCCCGACATGCGGGTGCGCAACTACCCGCACGAGCTGTCGGGCGGCATGCGGCAGCGCATCGTCGGCGCGATCGCGATCTCGTGCGGGCCGCGTCTGCTCATCGCCGACGAGCCGACGACCAGCCTCGACGTGACCATCCAAGCACAATACCTGTCGCTGCTGCGCGAGCTGCAGCGAGCCCAGCGGCTCGCCATGATCTTCATCACGCACAACCTCGGCATCGTCGCGCGCATGTGCGACGCCGTCGCGGTCATGTACGCGGGGCGCGTCGTGGAGGCGGGACCCGTGCGCGAGATCTTCAACGCCCCCCGGCATCCCTACACGCGCGCGCTGATCGAATCGATTCCCCGACTCGGTGAGGCCAACGGTCGCCTCACCGCGATCGAGGGGCAGCCGCCCGATCCCGCCGCGCTGCCCGAGGGCTGCGCGTTTCACCCGCGCTGCCCGGTGCGGCTCGAGAAGTGCGCCACCGAGCGGCCGCGCGACACCGTCGTCGGCGCCGGCCACCGCACGGCGTGCTGGCTGCACGGATGACGCCGCTGCTGGAGGCGCGCGGGCTCGTCAAGCACTTCCCGGTGCGCCGTGGCTTGTTCGGCGGAACGGACAAGGCCGTGCGCGCCGTCGACGACGTGTCGTTCGTCATCGAGCCCGGCGCGACCCTGGGACTGGTGGGCGAGTCGGGCTGCGGGAAGACGACGACGGCCAAGCTCGTGCTCCTGCTCGAGCGGCCCACGGCAGGCGAGATTCGCTTCGACGGCGAGTCGCTCGTCACGCTCGACGCCGAGCGGCTCCGACGATACCGGCACTCCGTGCAGGCGGTCTTTCAGGATCCCTACGCGTCGCTGAATCCACGGATGCGTGTGGGCGCGATCATCGCCGAGCCGCTCGTCACCAACGAGAAGCATCTGTCGTCCGCGGAGGTGGGGGAGCGGCTGCGCAAGGTGCTGGACCTCGTCGGCCTGCCTGCGCGCGCCGCCGATCTGTTTCCTCACGAGTTCTCCGGCGGCCAGCGTCAGCGCATTGCCATCGCGCGCGCGCTCACGCTGTCGCCACGCCTCATCGTGCTCGACGAACCCGTCTCGGCGCTGGATGTCTCGATCCGCGCCCAGATCCTGAACCTCCTGAAGGATCTTCAGCGCGAGCTGGGTCTGGCTTATCTGTTCATCGCGCACGACCTCGCGGCCGTCGCGCACATGAGCCACGTGATCGCCGTGATGTACCTCGGACGCGTGGTGGAGACGGGCGCGGCGCGCACGGTCGCCACGCAGCCGCGGCATCCGTACACGAAGGCGCTCTTCGCCGCCGCTCTGCCGTCGCATCCCGACGACTCGCGTGACGACATCGTGCTGGCCGGCGATGTGCCGAGCCCGCTGGATCCGCCGTCGGGGTGCCGGTTCCACACGCGCTGTCCGCAGGTGATGCCGCACTGCTCGACCACCGAGCCGAAGCTCGCCTGCGTCGACGGCCGCGACGTCGCCTGCCACCTCTACGATCCGGCCGGAGCCTCGAAGGCCAGCTAGGTCACGATCGCGCGCGAGCCGCGCTCGCCGCCTCGTAGACTTCCAGCGTGCGCGCCATCGTGGCGTCCATCGAATGCTCAGCGAGCACGATAGCCTGGCCGCGGCGCGCGAGCGCGCGGGCGCGCGCGGCGTCGCGCAGCAGATCCAGGATGGCAGCGGCGAGCGCCGGCGCATCGGCGGGCGGCACGAGGCGGCCTGTCTCGCCGTCACGGATCAGCTCCGGGGTGCCGCCCACCGTGGTACCGACGACCGGGGTGCCGACCGCCAGCGCCTGCGGAATCACCTGGGACATGGCTTCGGACTTGATCGACGGCAGCACGAGAACGTCGAGAGCCGCCATGATTTCCGGCACGTCTCGGCGGAAGCCCGTCATGATGACGTGCGAGTCGAGGTCCATCTCCTTCACACGGCGCCGCACGTCGTCGAAGCCGATGCCGTCGCCGACGATCAGAAACGTCGTGTCGGGACGCGTGCGCAGGACCCCGCGCGCGGCTTCGAGGAAGTAAGCGTGGCCCTTGCTGCCCCGGATGTTGGCAACGAGCCCGACGGCGGGGCCACGCAGACCCAGCTCCGCGCGGACGCCCGCGCCCGAGACGTTGGGATGAAAGCGCGTCGTGTCGAGGCCGGGGCCGATCGCGACGACGCGATCGGCGGGCATCCCCGCGCCGCGCACGATCGTGGCGACGGCCTCGCCGCTGGTGATGATCCGATCAGCGAGCCGATAGACGAGCGCGCGCCGTCGGGGAATCGGGATGCTGACGTGACGGCTGCGGACGACGGGTACTCCCAGTGACCGGGCAGCGATCCCGGCGACCCAGGCGTCGACGGAGGAATGCGTGTGAACCAGGCCGATGCGACGCTCGCGAATGAGCCGACGCAGCGTCACGATCGCGCGCAGATCCCACGGAGCGCGCATGGGCACCTCGACCGTCGACAACCCCGCACGCTGCGCTTCGGCGAGCAGACGTGCGCCGGGTTGTGCCGCGACGAGCACCGGCCGCCCGTGAGACGCCAGCCAGCGCGATTCCGCGACGATTCGAAGCTCCTGCCCACCGAATCCCACCGACGATTCGGTGTGGAGGATGACGGAGCCGGGCACCATCTAGCTCAGGCCACCCACGGCTCGAGCCGGGCTCGCGGCTTCGTTACAAACGGAGCCGGAGGCCCGAACTGGCCTCACGGCTCCGCTACAACAAAACTACCAGCGGCCGCCGCCACCGCCGCGGCCACCGCCGCCGTAACCGCCACCGGGTCGACCTCCACCGCCGCGGCCACCGAAGCCCCCTCGGCCGCCGCCGCCACCACCGGCACCAGGGCTCTTGGCCTTCTCGACCTGAATGGTCCGACCGTCGAGGCTCGTACCATTGAGCTTGCTGATCGCTTGCTCGGCCTCCTCGTTCGACGCCATCTCGACGAAGCCGAATCCGCGCGAGCGACCCGTGTCGCGGTCCGTCACGACGCTCGCGGACTCGACATTGCCGCACGCGGCGAACGCCTCCCGCAGACGGTCTGTCGATGTGGAGAAGGAGAGGCCTCCGACGAAGAGTTTCACAGCCATGGGGAGCGCTCCTTGTGGCCTTCCGACCTGTGCGCGCGACCCCTGGACTCGGAAGGAGACCCGGGGCCTGGCCTGAGCCAGCGGGCGGGGGTTCACGGCGAACCGGCGACCGCACCAGACGGGTAAAGTATACATGCCGTGATCAACGATTTCATCGAGCAGTTCACCTACCTCGGCGTCTTCCTGGTCCTCTTCCTCGGCGGCCTCGGGGTGCCCATCCCCGAAGAGCTCCCCGTGCTCGCGGCAGGCGCGCTGGCTCACGAAGGCTACATGCGCTCGTGGGTCGCGTTGACCGTCTGCCTCGTCGGCGTCCTGGCGGGGGATTCGGTCCTCTATTGGGTCGGCCACCACTGGGGCGAGCGCATCCTGGACTGGTCGATCATGCGCCGTGTGCTGACTCGGCAGCGGGAGCATTCGCTGATGGAGGCGTACCGACGTCACGCTGCGAAGACGATCTTCACGGCGCGCCATGTGATGGGAGTGCGTGCGGCCGCGTTCCTCACCGCCGGCATCGCACGCGTGCCGTTCTGGAAGTTCATCCTCGTCGATGGCGCTGCCGCGATGATCGGGGTGCCGATCGGTTTCGCGCTCGCCTATTTCTTCACCGACCAGCTCGAGGAAATCCTGACGGACGTGCGTCGCGTGGAGCGCTGGGCCACGCTGCTCGTGCTGTTGGTCCTCGCGACGTGGATTGCCGTCATCGCATGGCGAAAGAGCCGTGCCGTGGCCCGGGACGTCGACGAGGGCGTGCTATAGTCGGCGAACGTGGCGACGGTTTCCGCCGAACGCAAGCCCTGGCACGCGATCTTCAGCCTGCTGGAGCGCGACGAGCGCGTCTTCGCGGTCCTGCTTGCGGTGGCCATGGTGAGCGGTCTTGCCACGTTGGGATTCGTTCCACTCCGTCCGCGCGAGCAGATCGACCTCTTCTCTCTCGTCGTGTGGTTCGCGCTCTACAAGCTCGGCATCTTCGCGCTGGTGACCGTGCAGCCGCGCGCCACGCGGCAGATCTTTCTCGGCGCGCTGGCGATCGATCTGCTGCTCGTCTTCGTGTTGATTCTCCTCACGGGCGGCGGCGGCAGCCTCTTCTATCTGCTGTTCTTCCCCCTCGTCGCCGTCAACGCGTACTACTTCGGCCCGTGGATCGCGTTCGTCACCGCGCTCGCGGCCGGCGGGCTCATGGCCGCGGCCGCGTGGCTCGCGCCACCGTGGATCGGCTGGACCGGCGTCTCGCTGCTCGTGGTGCTCTTCGGTCTGCCCGCGGTGATCGTCGGCATCGTCGCCGATCGAGAACGCCGCGCGCGCGGCGAGGTTGAAGGATTGCTGAGCCGGCTGCAGGCCACGCAGCAGGAACTGGTCGTCTCCGAGCGTATGGCCACGGTGGGCAAGCTATCACTCAAGGTCGCACACGAGGTGCGCAACCCCATCAGCGCCATCGAGCTCAACGCGGAGATGCTTGGGGACATCGTGCGGGCCCGCACGGGCCCCGACATGGATGAGGCGGGGGGACTGGTTGCCTCCATTCGGGATCAGGTCAACACGCTCGACGCCCTGACGGAGGAGTACCTGGCCTTTGCGCGTTTCCCGAAAGCGCACTTCGAGGACGAGTCGATCAATCATCTCGTCGAGGAGCTGGCCGCGTTCGTCCGGCCGGTGGCCGACCGGCAGGGGCTGACGATGCACGTCGAGACCGACCCCGCCGTGCCGTTGATGGAAATCGATCGCGCGCTGCTGCGCCAGGCGATCCTCAACCTCGTCAAGAACGGACTCGAGGCGCTCTCGCGCGGCGGCTCGCTGACGATCTCGAGCCGCGCGCTCGGCGACGCCGTCGAAATCGCCGTCGCTGACAGCGGGGCCGGCATCGGTCCGGAGGTTGCCGGACGATTGTTCGAGCAGTTCTTCACGACGAAGCCGCAGGGCACCGGCCTCGGGTTGTCGATCTCGCGCCAGATCATCGAGGAGCACGGCGGCGAGCTGTCCTGGGCCAACCGGCCGGGCGGTGGCGCCGTCTTTACGATCCGTCTACCGGTGAAGGTGGCGCGTGCCTGAGCACACACTGCTCGTCGCCGACGACGATCCAGGCCTGCGCGAGAGTCTCGAGCGCACGCTGACGCGCGAGGGGTATCGCGTGCTGCTCGCGTCGGACGGTCGTGCCGCGCTCGAGCGGCTGCAGGGCGGCGCGATCGATCTCATCGTCACCGACCTCAAGATGCCCGGTCTCACCGGGCTGGAGCTGTTGCGCGCGGCGAAGGCGATCGCGCCGGACGTCGACGTCATCTTGTTGACGGCCTTCGGCACGGTCGAAGAAGCCGTGAAGGCGATGAAGGACGGCGCCTACGACTTTCTGACGAAGCCGTTCCGTCGCGAACAGCTGCTCAAGCTCATCGACAAGGCGCTCGAGCGGCGCGAGCTGATCGAGAAGAACAAGGCGCTGCAGCAGCGCCTCGACGACCTCCTGCGCCAGGGGGCCATCATCGGCGGCAGTCCCGCCTTCCGGCGGATGATGACGCTGGTCGAGCAGGTGGCGTCCTCGTCCGCCACCGTGCTGATCCTCGGCGAGAGCGGCTCGGGAAAGGAAGGCGTCGCCAAGGCCATCCACCAGGGCTCGACGCGCAAGGCGGGGCCCTTCGTGGCCGTCAACTGCGCGTCGCTGCCCGAGACGTTGCTGGAGTCCGAGCTGTTCGGCTACGAGCGCGGTGCGTTCACGGGCGCCGCCGGCCGCAAGGAGGGACGCTTCGAGCTCGCGGACGGCGGCACGCTGTTCCTCGACGAGATCGGCGACCTCTCGCCGTTGACCCAGCCGAAGATCCTGCGCGTGCTGCAGGAGGGCGAGTTCGATCGTCTCGGCGGAACGCGCAGCATCAAGGTTGACGTGCGCATCGTCGTGGCCACGAACCAGGATCTCTCGCAGATGGTCAAGGAGAAGCGGTTCCGCGAGGACCTCTTCTATCGGCTCAACGTGATTACGATCCACGTCCCGCCGCTGCGCGACCGGCGGGAGGACATTCCCGTGCTGGCGCAGCACTTCCTGCGCATCTACGCCGCGAAGAACAACCGCCGGCTCGACGGGGTCACCGACGAGGCGATCAAGCGGCTGGAGGGCTACGCGTGGCCAGGCAACGTGCGTGAGCTGGAAAACGTCATCGAGCGCGGTGTGGTGCTGGCGCGCGGCAGCCAGATGGATATCGCCGATCTGCCGCCGGAGATCGCGGGCGCGACACCGCTGCCCGAGGGTGTCATCTCTGTGCGCATCGGCACGCCGCTGGCCGAAGTCGAGCAGCGTCTGCTCGACGCGACGCTCGCCGCGACCGGCGGCAACAAGACGCTGGCCGCCAAGCTGCTCGGTATCGACGTGCGCACCGTTGCGCGGAAGCTCGAGCGCTGGGAAGAAGAGCGGACCGCGGAAGACACGCCGCCGCCGGCCGCCGAGGAGCCCGAGTCATGAAGGCGCTGCAGCTCACACGTGAGTACCCGCCGCACATCTATGGAGGGGCGGGCGTCGTCGTCGATGAGCTCACCCGCGCCCTCAAGCAACGTATGAAGGTCGAGGTCCGATGTTTCGGCGAGCGCGAGCCGACGGACGACGGCGTCGTCGTGCGCGGCTATACGCCGTGGGAGCGGCTGAAGGCGGACAAGAGCGGTGAGCCGCGGTTTGCGCCGGCGCTGGAGACGCTGTCGATCGATCTGGCCATGGCGCGTGATCCCGTTGACGCCGACGTCGCCCACGCGCACACGTGGTACGCAGACATGGCGGGACTGTGGATCCGGATGCTGCATCGCATCCCGCTCGTGGTCACATTGCACAGTCTCGAGCCGCTGCGGCCGTGGAAAGCCGATCAGCTCGGCTCCGGCTACCTGCTGTCCTCGTGGATCGAGAAGACGGTTGTGGAGACGGCTGACCGTGTCATCGCGGTGTCCAACAAGATGCGCGAGGACATCCTGGCGCATTTCCAGGCCGATCCTGGGCGCGTGGTGGTGATCCACAACGGCATCGATCCCCAGCGCTTCCGCCGCACCGAGGCGCGCGATCATCTCCAGCGCCTCGGCGTCACGACGCCGTACGTCTTGTTCGTCGGCCGCATCACGGATCAAAAGGGAATCTTTGACCTGATCGAGGCCGCCAAGCGTCTGCCCGCCGGCGTGCAGGTGGTGCTGTGCGCGTCCGCGCCCGACACGCCGGAGATCGAAGAGCGCCTGCGTCGCGCAGTCGCCACGATGCCCAACGTGCGCTGGATCAACGAGATGGTGAAACACGAGGTCGTCGTGCAGCTCTACAGCCACGCGGCGGTGTTCTGCTGCCCGTCGGTCTACGAGCCGTTCGGCATCATCAATCTCGAAGCCATGGCGTGCGAGACGCCCGTCGTCGCGTCGGCCGTCGGCGGCATCCTCGAGGTCGTGGTGGACGGCGAGACGGGTTTGCTCGTGCCGCCCGCCAACCCGGAGGCGCTCGCGGCGGCGCTGACGCGCCTGCTGAACGATCCCGACACACGCCGGCGCATGGGGCAGGCGGGTCGTCGACGTGTCGAGGCTCAGTTCTCGTGGGCCAGCATCGCCGAACGCACCGAGCGCGTGTACGCCGACGCCATCGCCGACTTCAAGAAGTCCGCGGGCGACTAGGGCGTCGTGCTCGAGGGGCTGCGCGGCTTCGTCTTCGATCTGGACGGCTGCGTCTGGCAGGGCGAGCGGCTCAATCCTGGGGCGGCGGAGACGCTGGCCGCGCTGCAGCACGCCGGCCGTGGCGTCGCCTATTTGACCAACAACTCGCGCGCGCGCGGCGCCGACGTCACCGCCAAGCTACGCCGGCTCGGCGTCACGCCGAGCGAGCACGCGCTAACGCCGCTCGAGATCCTCGGCGACGTCGTCACCGAGCGCTGGGGGCGCTCGCGCGTGCTCGTGATCGGCGCGCCCGAGCTCGCGGCGGTGGTCGAAGGCGCGGGGCACACGATCGTCTCCGTCACGGCGTGGCGTGACGCGACGGTCGTCGCCGTCGGCAACGACTTCGATCTGTCCTACGAGCGTCTCGCCGCCGCCGCGCGCGCGGCGGCCGCCGGCGCGCCGGTGATCACGCCGAACGTCGATCCGCGCCTGCCGCTCGAAGACGGTGATTTCCTGCCGGGCTGTGGCGCGATCGTCGAGGCGGTATGCGTGGCCGCCGGCGTGCGGCCGGTCGTCGTCGGCAAGCCGGAGCCGCCGCTGTTTCGCATAGCGCTCGCACGGCTCGGATGCCGGCCGCAGGAGGCCGCTATGGTCGGCGACAGCGTGACCTCCGACGTCGCCGGTGGCCGCGCCGTCGGCATGCGGACCGTCCTCTATGCGCCGGAAGGTGGGGCGGTGGACGCCGCCGACGTCGTGGTGCGCTCGTTCGCCGAGCTCGCGCGAGTCGCCGGCATCACGCGCTGACCGGCGCGCTCAACCGCGCTTGCGCCCGAGCGCGGAGAGCGACGACCCCAAGAGCATGCGCCCACGCGTCGCGGCATCGGCGCCGCGCGCGCACACGTGCATGAGATGCTTCGCGGCGTGGACGGCCGCCTCGCGCCCGCGAGAACGGACGTGATACGGGTCGCCGGAGGACGGCCGACTGTTCCAGAGCCGCACGTCGACGAAGCCGCCGCGGTCGAGCGCGGCCGCCAGCGTCGCGGAGCTCCAGAGCACGGGATGAAAGTAGTAGGCATCACTCAACGCACGCGCGGCCGGCCCACACCAACGGAGCCGTCGGTGCCAGCGATACGCGGCCAGCTGAAACCGTTCGTTCGGCGTGCGGAGGAACACGTGGCCACCGGGGGCGAGGACGCGATGCACGTCGGCGAGCATCGCGAGCGGATGGTGGAGGATCTCGACGACATTCCAGAGCGTCACCACGTCGAAGCGCTCGGATTGGAGCGCCGTCCAGTCCGTGCTCGCCTCCAGACCGCGCTCACGCGCCTGGCTGGCCGCGCGCTCGGAAACGTCGATGCCGGTCGGCTGCCAGCCGCGGTCGCGTGCGAGGACCAAAAAATCTCCTGTGCCGCACCCGACGTCGAGGAGCCGGGCGCCACCGCGTGCAGGCACACGCTCGAAGAATTCCGAGAAGATCGCCAGTCGTCGTGGGGCCAGGCGTGTGACCGCGACGTCGAGATCGTAGAGGTGCTCGTACTGGACGTGAATCACCTCGGCGCGCCGCGGGGGATCGGAGTAGGCGAGCCCGCAGGCGCCACAGCGCACGACGCGTGCCTCGGTGCTGGCCGCGATCTCCGCGGACGCGGGATGCGCGCACAGCGGACAGATCACGTCGGCCTCGAATCTGCCATCAGCGCTCGAGGGTGTAGCCGGCGCGTCGCCAGCCCTCGAGGCCGCCTTCCAGCACGTATACATCTCCGGCCACCCGGGACCGGATGAGGTGGTACGCGCGGAGGACGCGCGCGATCGGGCCTTCGCCGTAGAGGATGATCACGCCGCCGTGTGGCAGTGCCCTCAAGCGGGCTTCGACGGTCGGCAGCGGCCACGATTGGGCGCCGGGCAGGTGTCCCGTTGCGAAATCACCTTCGGGCCGAAGATCGATCGGTGCGACGCCGCCACGCTCGAGCAGCATGCTCGCCGACGCGGGGTCGATCGTGAGGACCGGCCCGAAGCGTGTGTGGTCGCCGCTCGCCGGCGACGCGGCGCCGAGCGCACCGAGGACGAGCGCGATTCTGGCAATCCGTCTCATGGATTCGCCACGGTGACCGTGATGGTGCCCGTGCCCGTCGCGCCGGCGCTGTCGCGCACGGTCGCGGTCAGCGTCTGCGTCCCGTTGCTCCCGTTCGTCGTGACCCACGGCAGCGTCGCCGGACGGTCACCGGTCGTCTCGGTCCACACCGTCGTGCCGTTCGCGGTCATCGTGTATGCCTTGTTGCCCCCGGCGGCGCCGTCCACCCAGATCGTCACCCACTCTGTGCCGCTCACCGTCGTGCCGACGGTCGGCTGCGTAATGGCGACCAGCAGCGTCCCCGTCGGCGTCGGTGTCGGGGCTGGCGTTGGGGCTGGCGTGGGAGTCGGCGTCGGTGTCGGCGTCGGCGCCGGTGTCGGCGCCGGGGCCGTGGTGATGCCGTTACTCACATTCACGTTGACGGTGGCGCTGCCGGTGGCGTTCGACGAGTCCGTCACCGTGGCCACTAGCGGCTGCGTGCCGTCGACGACGACGTTGGTGTTGAACGCCACCGACACGGGACCATTGCTGGCGGTCGTCGAAGAGCCAACCGATTGACCGCCCAGCGACAGCGAGTACGTTTTCGACGACGCGGTGCTGCCCTCGAGCCAGAGGGTGGCCCACGCGGTGCCGCTCACCGTCGTGCCGGCGGTCGGCTGCGTAATGGCGACCAGCAGCGTCCCCGTCGGCGTCGGTGTCGGGGTCGGCGTTGGGGCTGGCGTGGGAGTCGGCGTCGGTGTCGGCGTCGGGGCCGTGGTGATGCCGTTACTCACGTTCACGTTGACGGTGGCGCTGCCGGTGGCGTTCGACGAGTCCGTCACCGTGGCCACTAGCGGCTGCGTGCCGTCGACGACGACTGTGGTGTTGAACCCCACCGACACGGGACCATTGCTGGCGGTCGTCGAAGAGCCAACCGGTTGACCGCCCAGCGTCAGCGAGTACGTCTTCGACGACGCGGAGCTGCCCTCGAGCCAGAGGGTGGCCCATGCGGTGCCGCTCACCGTCGTGCCGGCGGTCGGCTGCGTGATGAATAGCTTCAGCGTGGTGCCCGAGTTCGCGACCTGCACGTACACGAAGCCGGTGCCCGTGTTGCCCGTGGCGTCCTGGACGCTGACGCTGATCGTGCGCGAGCCGTTGGCCGCCGTCGTCGTGTCCCAATTCCACGTCACCGTGGTCGCGTTCGACGCGATGACGGTTTGCTGCACGCCGTCCAGCAGCACCGTAAAGCGGTTGTTGCTGCCCCTCGTGTTCGCCACGGCGATCTGCACGGGCAGTGTGCCCTGAACGCTCTGTCCCGGCGTGACGTTCGGGAACGTCACCTGCAGCGTGCCTGGCGGCGCATTGTTGTTGACGGTCACGTTGCGCGTTGCCGTCGCGGTTGCTCCGTTCGCATCGCGCACCGTCAGACCGAGCGTATGAACACCGTCGGGAACCGTCGTGCTGTTCCACGTGAAGCTTTGCGTGGTGCTCGACGTCGTGTTGGAAAAGATCTGGGTGCCGTCGAGTGACAGCGTGAACGTGTTGGAGAACCCGCTCGCCCCACTGGCGCTCATGCCGACCGTCACGTTGCCGTTCACGGTCGCACCGTCCGCCGGACTCGTGAACGCCGTCGTCAGCGTCGCGCTCTGCACGTTCACGATGCGGACGGGCGGGCTTGGGTCGGTCGTGCCCTGATTGTCGGTGACCGTCAGCGAGACGTAGTAGGTGCCCGGCGTGTTGAAGGTCACGCTCCCGGGCGTCGCCGACGTGCTGGTCGCCGGTGATCCGCTGGGGAAGATCCACCGATACGCGGCGACCGCGCCGTCAGCGTCGCCGCCGGAGCCCACGAAATTGACCGACTGACCGGCGGAGATCGTCACGTCGCCCGCCGGCAGGTCGATGCTGCCGCGCGGCGGCTGATTGCTCGGATTCGACGAGATCTGCACGAACGGCGCGACCGAGGGCACGCCGTTGTTGTCGACGATGAAGAGCATGTAGTAACCGGGCGGCGCGACGTTGGCGTTCGGCGGCGCCGTCACCGTCAACGCCCCGGCGCCCTTCGTGAAGCTCAGCGAAAGCATCCGCTGGTCCATGTCGAACGCGTGCGTGTTGGCGCCGTTGCGGATGAGCACCACGGAGGCGATGCCGGCCGCATTCGGCGTGTTGACCTGGAAGCTGCCGCCGTAGCCGATGATGGACGGCGCTCCCGTGATCGACGGTCGCGACGCCGGCCCGCCGTTGCTGTCGAACAGGTAGGCGGGCCGATAAATCTCCATCCGGTTTTCCCACGTGCCCTGGCTCGGATTGCTGCCCGCCGACCACACCGTGCCGTCGGGCAGGAGCAGGGCCACCGAGTGATAGAGCCGCGGCATGTTCATCGTGCCCGCGGGTGTCCACGTCTCGCTGGCTGGGTCGAACAGGTCGGCATTCAGGGTCGCCGTGCTGCCCGTCTTGTCCAGTGCCGAGCCGCCGAGCGCCAGGATCTTGCCGGTGGGCAGGATGACGGCGTCCATCTGGATGCGCGGTCCGGACATCGATGCGATGGTGCGCCAGCTCGGATTGGGCTGTGACAGGTCGATGATCTCGACGCTGTCCGTTGCCGGATTGTCGCCGCCCATGATCATCACGCGCGCGCGCCACCCGTCGGCGGCCGAGAGCGGCAGCAGCACCGATGAGCCATAGATCCGCGGCCGCGGATAGTTCATCGTGGCCACGCCGGTCGCCCACGTGCTGCTGCCGGGATCGAAGATGCTCGACGAGACGTTGGCGCCGGACATGAACACGCGTCCGTTGGGCAGCACGTGCAGCCACGGGTAGAGTTCGGGGATGAACGGGGCCGTGAACTCCGGGCTCCAGCCGTCGGGGGTGGTGTAGATCTCGACCGCGTTGTTGGTGCCGCCGCCCTCGAGCCATCCCGAGAACGTCGCCATGCGGCCATCGGCGAGCGCGACGACCGACGGGTACCACCTCCCGCGGGCCATGTCCTGGACCTGGATGAATCGCTCGGTGCTCGGATCGAACATCGTCGCGGTGCGGATACCGCGGAACGGGTTGTACTGGAGGTTGCCACCGGCGATGAGGGCGCGCCCATCGGACATCCACGACAGCCCATTGCAGAACAGGTCCCACGGAATCGTCTGCACGTTGATCGCGCCCGTATTCGGGTCGTAGACGGCGGCGCTATCGGTCGTCACCGTCGGATCGTTCTGCGTCCCGCTCACAATCAGGATCCGGCCGGTCTTCATGAGACCGACGTGGATCGGATTGATCGGCATCGTGTACGGAAGCACCGACCATTGCCCGGTGACGTTCGGTTGCGCCGCCGCCGGCGGGACCGTGACGAGAACCACGAGGAGCAGCAAGAGCGTGTACCCGACTGCGAATGTCCTTCGCACGGTCTTCACGTTGGTCCACGTTCCGTGCCAGACCATTTGCGCGTGGTACAACGCGTCTCTGGGCCTGCGCTCTGCAGTGCATTGCCGAATGCACGCGGCGAAATACCGGCTGGTGGGGAGATGTACGCAATGCGATGGGGCTCTCGCGCGCGCCGCGCGCCTACCGCGAGCGGCTGCGCGAGCGGCTCGCACGACGATGACCACAGGCCGGGTGTGGTACGTGTCGTGCACGCACAACGGGCGTGTCTTGCCCGGACTGCGTTCCCCGCTGCTCAGTGGTCATTCCCACGTACAACCGCGCCCACTCGGTCGGCGATGCGATCGCCAGCGTGTTGCGGCAGACGATGGCCGATCTCGAGTGCATCGTCGTGGACGACGGGTCCACCGACGCGACGCCTGCACTGCTCGCGTCGATCTCGGATCCGAGGCTTCGCGTCATCCTGGGCAGCCATGCCGGTGTCGCGGCTGCGCGTAATCTAGGCGTCGCCCACGCGCAAGCCCCGCTCATCGCGTTCCTCGACTCCGACGACCTCTGGCGCCCCGACAAGCTCGCGCACGAGGTGACGTACCTCGACCGGCATCAGCAGGTAGACGCCGTCTTCAGCGACCTCGAGAAGCAAGACGGCGGACGCGTCTATCCGTCGTTCATGCGCGAGACGGCCGTGTTTTCGCGCGTCCTCGGCGAGCGCGACTATCCGGACGGCGTCGCGCTGAGCCGCCGCGAAATATTTCTCGTCCTGCTCGAGGAGGTGCCGATCAAGCCCTCTGCGCTCACGCTGCGGCGCGTCGCCTTCGACAAGGCGGGCCGCTTCGACGAGACCTGGTCCTCCTCGGAGGACTGGGAGTTCCTGCTGCGGTTCGCGCGCGCGCACCGCTTCGGTTACATCGATCTGCCCCTGGCCCTGCTGCGTGTGGGTGACGACTCGCTGCATCGCGCCGATCAGGAACGCGGCGACAGCGCGATGATCCGCCTGCTCTTGCGCGAGCGCCAGCTGCTCCGCGGTGACCGCGAGGCGCGTGCCGCTGTCCACCGAGGCCTCGTCACGCGGGCCAAGCATTTCGGCTGGCATCACATCGACGGCAGCCGCCGCCGCGCGGCCGCGCGCGTGTTCTTTCGAGGTTTCCTCATCACCGGCTCACCCGGACTTTTCTTCCGCGGAGTCGCCGCGCTCCTCGGGATGTTCTCCTAGATCAAATGTTCGCGCGCGTGGCGGACCGCGCGCGCCATGATCGATGGCTTCTGCGCCCGGATTCGTGCCAGCCGCCGCGTGGTCTCGAGCGACAACCGCCGCCGTGTGCCCAGCGCCTGACGGCTGCCGCGCACGGCGTCCGCGACGCCGCGGGCCCACGCGGCGAGCTCGCCGGCCCGGGCGGCGGTGAAGGCCATCAGCAGCAGGTCGCGCGTGATCGATGCCGCCGCCGCGCGCGCGCGATAGCTGCGCAGCGCCACCCACACCGCGTTGCGGGTGAACGTGTAGTAGATCCGGCTCGACGGCCGCACGGTCGGGTCGACCATGTGTCGCACCTGCACGTCGGGCGAGTAGACGAGATCGTGGCCCGCGTCGAGGAGACGCAGCGCGAGATCCCAGCCCTCGTGGCCGATGAACAACGGACGCCAATACCCGCCGGCGGCCAGGAAGGCCTCACGCCGGCACGCGGACGCGCCTTCGAGCACGTAGTCGGTGAGGAACTCGGTCTCGGCCCAGCGATCGGGATCGCGCGGATGGCACCAGTCGCGCCGCGAGAGCCGGCCATCGGGTCCGAGAATCGTGAAGTTCACCACCGCCGCGCGCGGATGTCGCTCGAAGGCCGCGACGCCGCGCGCGATATCGTCCGGCGTGCCGAGCAGGACGTCGTTGTCGAGCGTGAACACGATCTCGCCCTTCGCGGCGCGCACGCCCTCGTTGCGCGCCGCCGCCGCGATGTTCTCCGGCAACGCGACGAGGTGCACGTCGGGGAACTCGTCGCAGACCATGTCTTGCGCGCCGTCGGTCGACGCGTTGTCGACCACCAGCAGCTCGAGCGGCGCATAGCGCTGCGCCCGCGCCGCCTCCAGCGCGCGGCGGAGCGCATCGCGCCTCTGGTAATTCAGGATCGCGATCGTAACCGGCGTGCTCACATCGGCCTCAGTTCGGCACCTGGCCGCGGATCCACGGGCCCACGACATTGGCCACCGGCACGGGCAGGCGCTTCCACGCGGTGATCATCGGCGCGAAGCGGCTGGCGTCGCGATCCACCGACGGCGGGGCGCCGGGCGCCGTATCGATCGAGATCCACGGCAGCGTGTGGTCGACGGCGCCCCACTGACGCTTGAACTCGTACGTGCCGGCATTCTTGAACGATCGGCCGAGATCGAGCGTGCGATAGCCTTTCTCGCACCCGAAGCGGATGACTTCCCAATACAGCACGAAGTTCGGGCACAGCGAGAAGGCCTCACGCAGCGACGACACCCACGGCACCATGATCGTGTCGCGGAAGAACAGGCACACCGCGGCGCCTACCGCGCGGCCGTCCCGGTCGCGCACGAGGAGCACGCGCGCCGTGCCCGGCAGCTCCTCGAGCATCAGTCGGAAGAACGCGCGGCTGTGCACGGGTGACCCGAGGTCGCGCATGTTGACTGCGAAGACACGGTAAAACGCGTCGAGCGCTTCCGCGCCGCACCAGGCAGCCGTCAGGCCGCTCTTCTCGCCCTTGCGGATCCGGTTGCGTCGCTCGGAGGGCAGCGCCTTCCAGACCGCATCCTTCGTCGTGAGCTTGAGCAGCATCGTGACCCGGTCGACCGCCGTGGGGTAGGGCAGGCGCACGGGGTGGAACTGACGCAGGCCGATGCCGTGCGCGCGCCGTTGCCGGGCAAGCGCCAGCGCCGCTTCGAGCAGCACCGGCTCGACGGCGCCGGTCGGCGCCGCGGGCGAAGCGAGGACGCCGCCGTAGTCGAGAAAGGGCATCGAGACCAGTCGGCGGCCGAAGATCCGGCTGCTGACGAGCACAAGGGGCAACGCTCCGAGCATCTCGCCGTCGTCGTCGATCGACAGGTACGTGCTCCGATGGCCATACGCGCCGCCGACGATCCGGCCCCAAGCGGACGAGTGCGCGACCGTGGCGGACGGGTGCTGCTCGACGAATCGATCCCACGCCTTACCGGCGGTTTCTTCCTGGACAAGAGTCAACATGCCGAGGACAAAGCGCAAGGCCCGTACCACGCCTGACGCCCGCCCTGAGCCGGCAAATCCGCGAGATTCACGCCGGCCGCGTCCGTAAGAGCGCACCGGCTTCGCGCGATTCGCGCTCTCGATGCATACCGAGGCCGTCCAGTGTTCGGATGGTCGTCGAGTGTCGCGTTTCGCAACTGTCAGGTGTCAGGTCACCGCCGCCCCGCGAGAGAACGTAGAACTTCTAAACTCCGTGTTTTCGAACAGATGAGTCGTATTTCACGTTTGGTCCCCCCCTTGCCCTACGCCCGCCGGCTGGGAAATCGGTTTCCCACAGCTGTAAAGGCGACACGACCCCGAAGGGTGGAGGTCCCGAATGCGACGTTCGATAGCTGTATTCCTGATCGCGGCGATGACGATGTCGTCGACGGCACCGGCGGCGCGTGCACAGTCCGTGTCCTCGGTCTCGGGTGGTCTCACGATACTGCCGACCGCCGACATGGGCCCGAACCTCGTACAGAACCCTGGCTTCGAAACCCCAGGTCCGGCGGGCTGGACGGGTGGCACCGGCTGGACACTCGACCAGCTCACGCAGCACTCGGGCACCTTCAGCTACAGGCGCGACACCGGTGCTCCGACATCGACCCAGAATCTCCAGCTCAAGGCGGGCACCTACACGGTGTCGGCCTGGATCAAGACGCAGAACCTCGGGAGCTCCAACGTGGGCGTGCGGCTCACGCTGGATCAGCGGCCGGGCGGCGTCAACGCGTGGACGCCCTCGGACGTCATCAGCGGAACCAACGACTGGACGCAGGTCACCGTCGGCCCGATCGTGCTGGCGGCCGACCAGACGGTGGCCATCCTGCTCGAGAACTACAACAACCCGTCGGGCACGGCGTGGTTCGACGACGTCGTCGTGCAGAAGGCGCAGTCCGGCGACATCGACGTCTTCATGCTCTACCCGAACTTCCGCGGCATGCTCTTCGACGACCAGCCGCAAACCCTGCGATTCGACGTCAACGTGACGCCGCCGACCGGCGACTTCTCGCGCTACAGCGTCCTGGCCACGATCAAGGACGAGGCGGGAGGCCAGGTGATCGCCCAGCAGTCGACGGCGGCCGCCGCTCACGTGGTGGCCAGCGTCGACGGCTCGACCATGGCGAGCGGCCGCAGCTACCTCGCGACGGTCTCGCTCATCGACCAGTCGAGCAACAGCTCCGTGTACGACTATCCGGCGTATCGCGTCACCAAGGTGCCGGGCGCCGCGCGCTCGACGATGAACGTGTCCGTGGACGCAAAGAATCGCGTGCTGCTCAAGGGCGTGCCGCGCTTCATCCTCGGCGTGTACGACTCCGGGATGGGCTTCACCGCGGATGCGAGCACGTGGGAAACCATGCTGTGGTCGGCGACCGGCGAACGGCGCATGGGCGGCATGAACATCAACATGTACCTCAACTACTGGTACGGCCAGGCGCCCGCGGACGCGATGACCGCGCTCATGGCCAATCTCCAGCAGCACGGCGTCATGTATCTGCAGACGGGTAACTGCTTCGACAAGTTCCCGGCGGACAGCAGCTTCCTCATCAACAGCTCCGACAGCTACGTGCAGCAGCTGGCGGCGCAGCCCGGCCTCGCGGGCTTCTACACGATCGACGAGTGCGTCTCGGGTCTGGTCCCGGGTGCCTTCACGCAGTATCAACGGCTGCGTCAGCTCGCTCCCGGCACGGTGACGTTCGCCGCGCTGTTGGGCGATGCGACGCTGCCGCTCTGGCGTGACGCCGTCGACATCCTGAGCACGGACCCGTATCCGCTGTTCGGCGCGCAGCCCGCCGGCGGCTACACGCTCAGCCAGGTCGCCGACTGGACGGCTGGCGCGCGCAACGCGGTCAGGGATGCGCGGCCGTACATGACCGTGCAGCAGTTCTTCCAGTTCACCTCGCAGGGCCGGTTCCCGACGCTGCCAGAGATGCGAAACATGGCCTACATGGCCATCGTCGAGGGCGCCCACGGCCTGTTCTGGTGGAGCCTCGGCGACAACGCGCTGTCGGCCGTCTGCTCGGGCTGGTGTGATCAAAAGACCGGCTACATGAACAACCTCAAGAGCGTGGTCAACGAGATCGCCGCGCTCGAGCCCGCGCTGCTCGCCGACGATGCGGCGAACGCCTTGACCACGAACTCGAACACAGCGATCAAGACGCGCGTCAAGTTGGTCGGTGGCAAGGGTTACGTGTTCGCGTACAACTCCACGAACTCCAACCAGAACGCGACGTTCACCTGGAACACGGCTCCCGGCACGGTGACGGTCAACGCCGAGAGCCGGACGATCGCGGGCTCAGGCAACAACTTCTCCGACGCGTTTGGTCCGTACGCCGCGCACGTCTACGTCATCGGCAGCGGCGGGTCGGATCCGACGCCGACACCGACGCCCACGCCCACTCCGACTCCGACACCTACTCCAACACCGACGCCCACCCCGACTCCGACGCCAACCCCAACGCCGACGCCGACTCCGACGCCGACGGGTGCGCTGAAGGTATCCATCACGCAGCCGACGGCCGGCACGACGGTGAGCGGCACGGCCTGGGCGACGTTGTGGCTCAACGGCAGCACGGCGGCGTCGAAGACGTATTCGCTGACGCTCGGCGGTCAGGCGGTGGGCTCCACGACGACCTCCAGCAACGGTCCTGTCTCCGTGCCGTTCAACACGACGACCGTCGTCGACGGCACGCAGCCGCTGGTGGCCACGGTGAACGACTCGTCGAATGCCACCGGCAGCGCCACGGTGAACGTCAACGTGAAGAACGGCATCACGACGGCGCCGACACCGACGCCGACACCAACACCGACGCCGACTCCGACGCCAACCCCAACGCCCACGCCGACGCCGACTCCGACGCCGACGGGTGCGCTGAAAGTATCCATCACGCAGCCGACGGCCGGGACGACGGTGAGCGGCACGGCCTGGGCGACGTTGTGGCTCAACGGCAGCACGGCGG